>DATFTE010000162.1:0-3863 GCA_035262225.1 Terriglobales bacterium | reverse complement strand
CGGAACCCGGGCCGCGGCGTATGGGGCGGTTGACAACTACGTTTATGAGAGCGTACGGCATTTCCTGCGGAGGCGTCACCAGGTGCAAACCCGCGGCACCAACCGCTTCAGCATTGCGGCGGTGTTCGGCGAGTTAGGAGTACTGCAGCTCGGCCGTCTCCACGTGGAGCCTCGTTCGTGAGTCTGCGGTGAAGCCAGTCGGAAAGCCGGATGCGATATGTGGTCTCCAGAAATATGTGGCGGCCAGCCGGTAACCCTTTTGCCATGATCATGCGGCCCGCGGCGAACGTCACATAATTAAATCGTCGATACTGGTCGGACCTCCCTCGTTCCAAAGGAGATCCGACTATGTTCGAAACTTTGTTCCAATATCCTGCTGTCGTCGCTCGGCAGCGTAGCGGTCCGTTTGCAGAAGCCCGAGAACGATTCCTGAACCATTGCGCCAGTCAAGGTTTCGCTCGCGCGACCTTGGTACGGCGCGCTCGAGAGCTATTGGTTATCGCTGAGCGAATCGACATCACCAGGGGCGAGGCGATTGGCTTGTCAACCATCGAAGCGGCCGCCGATCGCTGGGCTCGTGGGCAGCGCCAACGTCAACGTGCGCAAGGCCTGCGGTGGTCGCGAGAATTCTTCGTTCAAACGGCCAAGGACTGGCTTCACTTCTTGGGACGTTGGGAAGTGCCCCAACCCAAAATCGTGCCTTTTGCGGACCGGCTCGCCGATTTTGCCGCTTATCGGCGAGAGGAGCGCGGTTTGTCGCCGGCCACCATTCGGAATCAGAGCTGGCATGTGGAGAAGTTCTGCAGCTGGATGGGCGAGCAGAATCGTCGTTTCGACAATGTTTCTCTGGAAGATGTGGACGCCTTTCTGGCCGCCCACGGAAAGCAAGGTTGGGGCCGTGTATCGGTGGCCACCAGCGCCAGTGCCCTGCGTGGTTTTTTTCAACATGCGGCAGTACGTGGCTGGTGTGCGGCCAGCATCGCCACTGGCATAGATGGCCCGCGTTTGTTCCAGTACGAAGGTCTCCCGGTCGGCCCACCCTGGGCGGATGTGCAGCGATTGATCGCCAGCGCCGACGGCGATTCGGCGCGAGACATCCGCGACCGCGCCATCCTAATCCTGTTGGCGACCTATGGTTTCCGCAGCGGTGAAGTCGCCGGCTTACGGCTGGAAGATGTGAGCTGGGAAAAGGAGATGGTTACGATCGTGCGTCCCAAACCGCGGCGCACTCAGCAATACCCACTCGTCAGTGAGGCTGGTGAGGCGATCCTGCGATATCTCCAACAGGTGCGCCCCCGCAGCGCACGGCGCGAGATTTTCCTGACGTTGAAGGCGCCGTTTCGCCAACTCTCGCCGGGCGCCCTGTACCATCTGGTCAGCACACGCCTGGGTGCTCTCGGAATCCAAGTGCCGCGTCGTGGGCCGCACTCGCTCCGCCATGCCTGCGCGGGACACTTGGTGGCGGAGGGGTTTTCGCTGAAGGAGATCGGCGATCATCTCGGGCACCGCAGTGCCTATGCGACTCGTATCTACGCCAAGGTGGATCTGGTTGGATTACGAGAAGTAGCGAAGTTTGATCTGGGAGGTCTACGATGAAGCTGTCTGCGCTCACCTCCCAGTACGTTGCCTATAAGCAGGCTATGGGGATGCGGTTCCACACCGAAGCCCGCACCCTGCGGTCATTTTGTCGAACCATGGGCGATATCGCCGTAGCCGACATTGCGGCCGACCGGGTGCACGCCTACATCGCAGGCGCAGGCCCGGTCACGCGCTTCTGGCACCGCAAATACGAGGTACTCCGCGGCTTCTATCGTTATGCAATGGCCCGGGGATACACCGCCAGTGCTCCGCTTCCCAAGATCATTCCCAAACCACGGCAGTTTGTTCCCTACATCTTCTCGCACGAGGAACTGCAGCGATTGCTCGACGCCAGCTCCTATTGTGAAAGCCCGCGCAGCAAGCTGCAGCCCTACACTTGCCGCATGCTCATCTTGCTGCTGTACGGGACGGGACTGCGCATCAGTGAAGCGCTTTCCCTCACGCTGGCCGATGTCGATCTGCCCGCCAGCATACTCACGATTCGAGAAAGCAAATTCTACAAGACACGGCTGGTACCCATGAGCCCGGATCTCACCAGCGCCCTGGGGACCTATGTGGCCCAGCGTACCAAGGAGCACTCCACTGAATTGGATGCGGCTTTGTTCCTGACGCGCGCTTCCACCCCGCTGACACGCCGCACGGCGGAGTACATCTTCAGCCAACTGCGAGTTCGGGCCGGTGTGTTGCGTCACGATGGTGGCCGTTATCAGCCGCGACTGCATGACCTGAGGCACGCCGCGGCCGTGCACCGTGTGGTCTCTTGGTATCGCCAGGGAGCGGATGTGCAACGCCTGCTGCCGCAACTGGCGACTTACCTCGGCCATGTCCATATCGCTGCCACCCAGCGTTACCTCACCCTGACGCCCGAACTCCTGCGCGAGGCCAGCCAGCGCTTTGAGCACTATGCACGAGGAGGTCAGCATGAGTGACCTGACATTACTGGGACCCTGGGTGCGGCGGTTTCTGCTCGAACACCTGGTAGCCGAGCGCAACTTGGCGCGCAACACGCAATGCAGTTACCGTGATGCCCTGACTCTGTTGATTCCTTTTGTCACTGACAAGCTGCATCGATCGGTGGACCGGCTGACCCTGGTCGATGTATCGGCCGATCTGGTGCGCCTCTTCCTAGCCGACCTGGAACAGTCCCGGCAATGTACGATTGTCACCCGCAACCAGCGCTTGACGGCGATTCATGCGCTGGCTCGCTTCGTGGGAGAGCATAGTCCGGAGCACATTGTCTGGTGTGGTCAGATCCGCTCCATCCCGTTTAAAAAGACCAGCAAGGCGGTCATCCCCTCTCTGGACAAGCCGGAGATGGATGCGCTCCTCAGCGCTCCCGACCGTCAAACCGCTCAAGGACGTCGCGACTACGCGCTGCTGCTGTTTCTCTACAACTCCGGAACTCGCGCCCAGGAAGCCGCACAGTTGCTTATCGGCGAACTGGATGTGGTGGGTTGTTCTGTGAAAATTCGCGGCAAAGGTGGTAAACAGAGGCAGTGTCCTCTGTGGCCAAGCACGATTGAGGAACTCAAAGCTCTCATCGCGAACCGCTCCACGACAGCCCGTGTCTTCCTCAATCGCTGCGGGCATCCCATCACACGCTTCGGCATCCACGCCCTCGTCGAGCGGTCCGCCGACAAAGTCCAGGTCCAGATGCCCTCGCTGGCTGCAAAACGGGTCAGCCCTCACACCATTCGGCACACCACGGCCACACACCTGCTCCGCGCCGGCGTGGACATCAACACCATTCGCGCCTGGCTCGGGCATGTTTCTCTGGACACGACCAACATCTACGCAGAAATGGATCTGGAGATGAAAGCCAGGGCTCTGGCCAAGTGCGAAGTTACCGATGCAAGCCAGCCGAAACGGCACTGGCGGGACGACCCAGCATTGATGACGTTTTTGCACTCGCTTTAGTGGGTGTCGTTATGTGGCGCCCAGAACCACCGCTCTGTTGATTCCAATGGATGTTACCCGCTGGCCGCCACATATTTCTGGAGACCACATATGGCATCCGGCTTTCCGACTGGCTTCACCGCAGACTCACGAACGAGGCTTCACCTGGATGCGGCAGAGTTGCAGTACTCCCAACTCGCCGAACACCGCTTTGATACTGAAGCGGCTGGTGCCGCGGGTTTGCACCTGGTGACGCCTCCGCAGGAAATGCCGTACG
This sequence comes from Terriglobales bacterium, assembly GCA_035262225.1. Lineage (GTDB taxonomy): Bacteria > Acidobacteriota > Terriglobia > Terriglobales > Acidobacteriaceae > DATFTE01. Next base: position 91 of record DATFTE010000162.1, on the reverse strand, counting down.
CTCTCATAAACGTAGTTGTCAACCGCCCCATACGCCGCGGCCCGGGTTCCGTAGCTGAAGTACGCCGACCAGCCCCTCAGAATCTGATTCA
>DATFTE010000161.1:0-2905 GCA_035262225.1 Terriglobales bacterium | reverse complement strand
CATGACACGCGCCATGGATCAGTTGATCCTGACCAGAGCGGTGTACCGGCGCCGCTATGGAACCGACCTGCCGGAGGCGAGCGTGCCCTCGAGATTCCTGGAGGAAGTGCCGGCAGCGCTGCTTGAGGAACTTGGGACCAGGCGAAGCGGCGGAGTTTCCCTCCGCCGGGCGGGAGCGGGCGCGCACCCCGCAAGCAGTTATTCCCAGTCCCCGCACTACTCGTACGAGGACGAGGATCAGAGTGCGGAGTGGCACGCCGGCGATGGCAGCCAGGCTGGCGCTCCTGCGGCGAAACCCGCGGTCGCCGCCGGCGCCTACAACTCGATCGAGAACATCGCGGAGTTCTTTGCCAGCCGGGGAAAGAAATTTACGCTGTCGAAGGCGCCCGTCGAGAAGCCGGCCGGAAAGCGGGGCTTCCGCCCGGGACAGAAAGTGCGCCATCCGAAATATGGGGAAGGTACGGTGTACCAGCGCGAAGGAGAAGGCGAAGAAGCCAAGATTACGGTACAATTTCCACGCTTCGGCCTGAAGAAGCTGGTGGAAAAATACGCACAGCTGGAGCGATCCTGAAGACCTTGCGTCATAAGGGAATCAAGTCTTATGGGTAATGGACCGCGAGGTTAGCGGGAACCGCAGGGTTTCAAGTCCACCCGGCGACTCAGTTACAAAATTACGCAATTCCAGAAAGAGTTCATGGCAAACACGACAAAACTCGGCAAAGAAGAACGCAAGCAAGCGAAACGGGCCGCGCGCAAGAAGCGCAAGGCGGAAAAGCCCCTCCGGCCCCGTGATTATCCGCGGGGATCGAAGAAGCCGAAGGTCAAAAAGCTGGCCCGCGGCCAGGCGAAGCGGTAAGCAGTCAGCACCCGCATTTGGGAGACCCCACTTTTCGAAAACCACGAAAGGCGGGGTCCCCCAAGCGCACATTCCTCCGCAGAGGAGAACTCGACCACTTGTCACAACCCACCACCAGTGAGCCTCCATCCAACGCAGTCGTGCGTACCTCCGACAAACAGGTGTTCTGCTGCAAGTCGATCGACAAGCTGATTTTGGAATCGGAGTCCCCCGGCCAGCGTCTGCAAAAAACCCTGGGACCATGGTCTTTGACCGCCTTGGGGATTGGCGCGGTAATCGGTTCGGGAATTTTCATATTGACCGGCACAGCCGCGGCTGGCGAGTACTTTCAGGTGCCGTCGATCCTGCACGCGCAGGTGCTCGACGTCATGGTGAATTTTCTGCGCGGCGGCGGCACGGCGCAGCTTCTGATGCACGGGCGGCCGCCGGCCGGTCCCTCGATCGCCATATCATTTATCCTGGTGGCAATCGCTTGCAGTTTTGCCGGTCTCTGCTACGCGGAGCTGGCGTCGATGATTCCGATTGCGGGCAGCGCCTACACCTACTCCTATGCCACGCTGGGCGAGATTTTTGCCTGGATCATCGGATGGGACCTGATCCTGGAGTACGTGGTGAGCAACGTTGTGGTCGCGATCGGGTTCAGCGCGTATGCCAAGGCGCAACTGGCTGCATTCGGCATCAACTTGCCCGACAGGTGGTCGACGCCCGTGTGGGACGCGGGGCACTGGACGGGTTCGTACTTCAATTTTCCAGCCTTCCTGATCATTTTTGTTCTCACCGTGCTGCTGGTGCGCGGCATTCGTGAATCGGCCGAAGCCAACAACATCATGGTGGCCATCAAGATTGGCGCCATCCTGGTGTTCCTGTTGGTCGGCGGAGCGTTGATTCATCCTGCGAATTGGAAGCCTTTCGCGCCCTCGGGGTTTGGCGGGATCGTGACTGGCGGCGCGATCGTGTTCTTCACTTACATCGGCTTTGATTCGGTGTCGACGGCCGCGGAGGAGGCGCGCAATCCGCAACGCGACCTGCCCTTCGGGATCATCGCATCCCTCATCGCCTGCACGATCTTGTATGTCGGGGTATCGATTGTGCTGCTGGGCATGATGAAGTACACGACGTTTGTGTCGGGCGCGGCCGCCGAAGCTCCGGTGGCGTATGCGCTGAAAATGCTGGGCGCGAGCCGCTGGTCGCAGTCGGTGATCATCGTGGGGGCGCTCATGGGCATGATCTCGTCGCTGCTGGTGTTTCAGTACGGGCAGGCGCGGATCTGGTACGCCATGTCGCGGGACGGGCTGTTCCCGAAGTTGTTCTCCGCGGTGCACAAAAAGTTCAAGACCCCGCATTGGTCGACTTGGATTGCCGGGCTTGCGGTCGGACTGCCGTCGGGAATCTTCGCGGTGAGCGAGGCTGCCGATCTTTCCAATATCGGGACGCTGTTCGCGTTTGCCCTGGTGTCGCTGGGCGTGATCATTCTGCGCCGCACGCAGCCCGATCGAAAACGCGTGTTTCGCGTTCCATTGGTGCCGTGGTTTCCGTTGATTTCGATCATCCTCTGCGTGGGATTGATGGCGGGCCTTCTGGTCATCACCTGGCTGCGGTTTCTGGTGTGGCTGGTGCTGGGACTGCTGATCTACTTTTTCTACAGCCGGCACCACAGCGAGTTCGCGAAACGATAGCTACCTTGCGGCGGGCAGCGGCTGGCTCTGTTCATTCTCCAGCTTCTCCGCCATTTCCTTGGGCAGCGCGTGCAGGAGTTCGACGAAGGCGGCATTGGTCCAGCCGAAGCCCACCACGTTCATGGCGTAGCCGAGTTCCACGGGCGCTTCCGATGAGCGGCTGACGACGTTGTACTTTTCCCGGATGTTGCCGTCACGGCGGAAATTCTCCGCCACGGTCGAGAGGAATTTGTAGGAGATGCGGTCGGCATCGGAGTGGTAACCGTACCTGCGCAGTCCCTCGATGGCCAGCATTTCGATGTTTCCCCAGCCATAGGGCAAATCCCACTGCGCGCCGCTCTGCTGCAGGCTCATGGGAAGACCACCCGGCTGC
>DATFTE010000160.1:0-2073 GCA_035262225.1 Terriglobales bacterium | reverse complement strand
CTTTCACGGCTGGCACGACCATGTCTGCTTTCCCCCCGGCGGCGCGCCTGGAGTAATTGGCGGCATTGTGGAAGATACCTTGGTGGCTGCCCCGAATGACCTTCGCCAGGTGGAAGACTGGCTAGCGCTCCATGACGATATCGCTGCGCTGATTCTCGAGCCAACGCGAGCAACTTTCGGCCAAATTCCAACGAACGGCGAAACACTGTGGCGTCTGCGCGAATTGACCTCACGGAATGGCGTGCTTCTGATCTTCGACGAAGTGATCTCGGGCTTCCGGTGCGCGCCGGGCGGCGCACAGCAGTATTACGGCGTGGCGCCGGACCTTACCACTCTGGCTAAGATTCTGAGCGGCGGGTATCCGGGCGCCGCGTTGGCTGGCCGTGCGGACGTGCTTCGCGTGCTGGATTACCGGCACGGCGAAACGCTGCAGTCCCCTCTGGTGGCACATCAGGGAACCTACAATGCAGCTCCCGTGTCCGCCGCAGCGGGAATCGCGACTCTCCAAGAGGTCGGTCGCACCAACGCGGTCACCCGTGCGGCAGCCACGGCCGCCGCAATTCGCGATGGAATCAACGAGGCCATCCGTCGCCGAGGCCTGAAGTGGTGCGCCTACGGTCAATTCTCGGATTTTCATCTCTATTGCGGCAATGAAACGCCTGAGGAGATCTACGCGGGCAAGGCGCCATGGAAGGCGCTCAAGGGCTCCATCCCGCTGGAATTGGTGAACAAGATCCGGGCCGGCTTTCTCCTGCATGGAGTGGACATCGCCGCCTGGCCCGGAGGATTTACATCCGCCGCACATACCGATGACGATGTTGCGCGCACCGTGGCGGCCTTCGAATCCACGTTCGACCTTCTTGCGTCGGAAGGCGCTTTGTGATCGCCGGAAGAGCGACGCGGCCCACGCGGACACGTTATGCAGTTCTCCTCTTCGTGTATCTTGCGGCGTTTATCACCTATCTGGACCGGGTTTGCATCTCCGTGGCCGCGCCCGTCATGCAACACGACCTGGGGCTATCGCAGATTCAGTTTGCTTGGGTGTTTACGGTCTTCTACATTGCGTATGGCGTCTGTGAGATGCCCACCGCGTGGCTGGGCGACCGATGGGGCCAGCGGCGAATGCTGATCCGCATTGTCGGCGGCTGGTCGCTATTCACGATCTTTACCGGAATGGTTCGCGATCTCGTAACGCTGCTGACGACGAGGTTCGTGTTCGGCGCGGCGGAGGCGGGCGCTTTTCCGACGCTGTCCCGCGCACTCTCGAGGTGGTTCCCGTTCGGTGAGCGCAGCCGCGCCAACGGCATCATGTGGATGGGCGCCCGGTCGGGAGGCGCGGTGGCTCCGCCCATCGCCGTCGCCATGATCGCCCTCGTGGGATGGCGCTACACGTTTGCGCTCTTCGGACTTGTGGGATTGATCTGGACCGCTGCGTGTCTGTTTTGGTTTCGCGATGAACCGGCCGATCACCCGTCGGTCAACAGCGAGGAACTGCGCGTGATCCGGTTGGGAGCAGCGCCGCCTCCGCAGGCGGGTGAACGCGTGCCATGGAAGATGCTGCTGTTCAATCGCACGATGGTCGCGCTGTTTTGCAGCTACTTCGCTTCTGGGTTCGGTTTTCAGTTCTTCGTCACTTGGTTGCCCACCTACCTCATTCGCGAACACGGCTCGACACTGCAGCAATCCGGCCTGTTGTCGGGGCTGCCGTTGGCGGCGGGAGCGGTGGGTTGCCTGGCGGGTGGCGTGATCGCCGACTGGATCACACGACTTACCGGAAGTGTCACCATCGGACGGCGCACTGTTGGTGTGAGCGGCTTTCTGCTGGGAGCGGCGGGATATGCGGGCGCTATGTACGGTCACTCGGCCGCAGCCGCGATCGCTCTTCTTGCCCTGGCCAGCGGCGCACACGACATGACGCTGCCGGTGCTCTGGGCGACCACTACCGATGCCGGCGGCCGATTTGGAGGGACCGCGTCCGGCTTCGTAAATTTCGCCTCGACCCTGTCCGGCGCCCTGGCTCCGATGACCGCAGTGCTGCTGGAACGCGCGTTTGGGTCCTTCCACGCCGTCTTT
>DATFTE010000159.1:0-4499 GCA_035262225.1 Terriglobales bacterium | reverse complement strand
AGGTGCGCACGCGGCGATAGGCTCCTGAGTTCTGCAGCAAATCCTGAACGACTCAGGCAGTAGGTTTCGCCCCCCGGCTCGGGGGAGGCGCGCCGGAGTGTGCCCGGGGCGGACGTCATTCTGCCTGACCACCACTTGGCGGAGGGCAAATAACATGAGGAGTTGCACTGTGCGAGGGGTTGCGGCGCTCCCCGTCCGGCTGTCGGCGCCGATACCGAACAGCACCGAAGGCGCCAAGGCCGGAAGCGGCAGGCCGGGCCCGGGCGATAAGGGCGGCGCGGTCAAAGCGCCGCGCCGTTAGCCAATGTCTTCGCTCCAATTCTCGAGCGTCTTCTTTACATAGGCCATGAACTGGTCGGCGACGGCGCCGTCGATGAGGCGATGATCGTAGCCGAGCGTGAGGTGGACGAGGGAGCGAATGGCGATGGAATCGGAGCCGTCTTTATCCGTGACCACCAGCGGCGCCTTGGTGATCCCGCCAACGCCCATGATCGCTGAGTTGGGCTGGTTGATGATGGGCAGGCCGAACACGGCGCCGAACTGACCCGGGTTGGTCACGGTGAAGGTTGAGCCCTCGACGTCTTGCGGCATCAACTTCTTGTTGCGTGCACGCTCTCCCAGATCCGTGATTCCCCGTTGCAGTCCAAGGAAGTTCAACTCGTCGGCATTTTTCAGGACGGGAACAATCAACCCCCAGTCCAGGGCGACGGCAATGCCGACGTTCACGTGGCGGTGGTAGCGGATACTCTCGCCTTCCACAGATGCGTTCACGATGGGGAACTGCTGCAACGCAATAATCGCCGCGCGCACGAAGAAGGGCATGAAGGTGAGGCGAGCATTGTAGCGCTGCTCAAAGCCGCCTTTCGTCTTGTTGCGAAGATTGACCACGCGCGTCAGATCCACCTCGAACATGCAGTGCACGTGAGCGCTGGTGCGGCGCGACTCGATCATGCGCTGGGCGATGATCTTGCGCATCTGGGTCATGGGCACCAGCTCGCCGGGGATCGCCGCGGCCGCGGGCGCAGCCGGTTTCGCAATTAGGGGCTGGGAAGGTGCTGGCGCCGCAGCCGCCGCCGGCTGTGGACGCTCGAGAAATGCCATGATGTCTTGCTTGGTGATACGGCCGCCGAGTCCGGTTCCCGTGACGCTGGAGAGATCCACATCGTGCTCGCGCGCGATCTTGCGTACCAGGGGTGACGAACGAACCTGCTCGCCGTCATCCGAAACCGCGGGTGGAGTTGCCGCCGGAGTCGCTGGCGCCGCCGCGGGGATTGGCTTTTTCTCCGCTGCCGGGGGCTGGAGAGCTGGCGTTTGCGGCGCCGGAGCCGGCTTGGCGGAGGCAGATGGCGCCGCTGCTTCGCCTTCTCCTGCAATGGTTCCCACCACCGTGTTCACTTGCACGGTGGTGCCTTCGGTCACCTTAATGTCCTGCAATACTCCCGATGCGGGCGCGGGAATCTCCGCGTCCACTTTGTCGGTGGAGATCTCGAACAGCGGCTCATCACGCTGCACCTTCTCACCCGGCTTCTTCAGCCATTTGGTGATGGTTCCTTCAACAATAGATTCCCCCATCTGGGGCATGACAATTTCAGTGGGCATAACTTCCTTCCAGGCCTCCCAGTCATCTCCGACGGGAGCAACGCAAACCTACATTATATAAGGATGACAAGGCGGCTCAATCCCTGTCCTTCTCTCCCCCACCGAGACGACCTGACTGGGGAACGGCCCCAAAGGACTTCTTCCAATAGTCCTGCACACCGGGAGGCAGTTTTTCCACGCGGGCAAGGAACAGGGTGAGCTTCCAGATGTCATCGTCGCTCAGCGTACCTTTCCACGCCGGCATACCGGTGTAGCGCACTCCGGTGCGGATCGCGTAATTAATGTGCCACTCAGGATCGTCGAGCGGAGCGAGGACCAGTTGCGGGGGCGGCGGATAGAGCGAGTGTTCAAGCGGACTGGGCTTCATGTCCAGCGTTCCGTGGCAAACCGAGCAGTTCATGGTGTACAACTTCATGCCATCCATCAGATTGTCATCGGTGGCGGGGAGAGGGCTACTCGAGCGCGGAGCGCGCTTCTCCATCGAGGCGTCCATGGCGCTGTTGGCTATGCGGGTTTCCATGCTTCCCGGTTTCGCGTCCGCGTTGGTGGGGAAAAAACCAAGCGCCAGGAAGGCCAAACCGCCGAGGATCAGAACAGCCAGGGTGATGACCACTCCGAGGACGAAATTCCGCATCTCTTCCTCCAATCTATGTCGGCTTGTGAAAAACCACAGACGAGATACGCGATCAGTAAGCCTTCAGTTTGCGGGCTTCGCGGATGACATCACTCACCTGGGGCAGGAAATATTCCTCCTGTGGAGGGGAGAACGGCACCGGCGAATCCTGCGCGGTGATCCGCACGATCGGTCCGTCGAGATCGTCGAAAGCTTCCTCATGAATGATGGAGCTGATCTCTCCCGCGATGCCTCCGGTGCGAACATCCTCATGCAGGACGATTACTTTGTTCGTCCGGCGCACGGTCCCGGCAATCGCCTCGCGGTCGAGCGGAGACAGCGTTCGCAAATCCACGATCTCCAATTCGATCCCTTCCTGGGCTAAGATCTCCGCCGCTTCCAGCGCGACGTGCACCATCGCCGCATAAGTGATAATGCTCAGGTCGCGTCCTTCGCGCGCCACCCGCGCCTTGCCCAGCGGCACGACGTAGTCCTCCGCCGGAACTTCCTCTTTGATGCGCCGGTAAAGATACTTGTGCTCGAAAAAAATCACTGGATTGTTGTCGCGGATCGCTGCCTTGATGAGACCCTTTGCATCGTAGGCGCCGGCCGGGCACACAACTTTCAAACCCGGTGCATGGACGAACCACATCTCCGGATTCTGCGAATGGAAGGGACCGCCGTGCACGTTGCCGCCACTGGGGCCGCGGATCACCAACGGCGCCGGTGCTCCCCAGCGATAGTGAGCCTTGGCTACCATATTGACGATCTGGTTGAATGCGCAACCGATGAAATCCATGAACTGGAATTCGGCCACGGGACGCATCCCCGTGAGCGACGCCCCGAATGCCGCGCCGACGATGGCCGACTCGGCGATCGGCGTATCGATCACGCGCTCGACACCAAAGTGATCGATGAACCCGTCGGTGACTTTGAACGCACCACCGTAGATGCCGATGTCCTCGCCAATACAGAACACCGTCGGATCGCGTTCCATCTCTTCCCAGATTCCCTGTCGGACGGCTTCGAGATAGCTGAGTTGGGGCATAGGATTGAGCGCTCGCCTACTTTAAATGTACGGCCGCTTCCGTCTGTTTCATCGCTTTCGCGCTTTTTCTGACCTTGGGCATCGCATACTTCGGCTGAATCTGGTGACAACCCGCCTCGCAATAGGTTCCGCCCGCCGCACTCTCCGGTTCGGGCATGGGAGATGACACGGCAAACTCACGATCGGCCTCGAGTTCCCGATCCACATCCGCGATCAGCCTCTCGTTCTCCACCCGGGTCAGCCACTTCTTCACGTTGGTCAGGTAATTCTCGAAGCGCGCAATGGGATCGCGATTCTTCCAATAGTCGAACAACGCCTGGGGGACATACGCCGCGGCGTCATGAATGGCGTGACCCTTCATGCGCATCATCTTTGCCTCGATGAGCGTCGGCCCTTCGCCGCGCCGCGCTCGCTCGCAGGCTTCATGCGCGGCGTCATACACCTGGCAGGCGTCGGTGCCATCGACGATAATCCCGGGAATCCCATAGGCGATCGCGCGCTCCGCCAGATCCTTCACGCGAAACTGCATGTCTGCCGGGGTGGAATATCCCCAGAGATTGTTTTCGACGAACAGGACCAGTCCCAGATTCTGCACCGCCGCGAAATTCAGCCCTTCGTAGGTTACGCCGGTGGACTGTCCGCCGTCGCCCACGTAGGTCATGACCGCGAGGTGGCGTCCCTGCAAACGCGCCCCCAGCGCCACGCCGGCCAGCACGGGAATGAGGTCGCCCAGCGTGGAGATCGGCGCCACCACGTTTCGCTTCCCAATATCGCCAAAGTGTGAAGACGCATCCCGACCCTTCGTTGGGGATCCAGCCTTCGCCATGTACTGCATCATGATGTCGCGCGCGGAAAATCCCCGCACCAGGAGCGACCCCTGATTGCGAATCATCGGCCCTAGCCACTCCTCCGGCCTCAACGCGTACGCCGAGGCACAGGAGCAGGCTTCCTGACCGAGACCAAAGTACACGCCGCCGACGACCTTGCCTTGCTTGTAGAGATTTTCGAGCGCCGTCTCCATCTTGCGATTGAGCAACATCCAGCGGTAAATCTCGACGGACTGTTCTTTGTCGAGATACTTCGATTCTCGAATCGGCGGCACGGCCGCACTCAGATCGCCCTCAATTTCATAGCGAACCACGTCGCCCACGCGCTCCTGCCGCAGATCGAAGCGAGGTTTTTCAAGGCGGTAGTCAGCAATACTGTAGGTTCGCTGCGACGTGTTTGCGCGTTCGCGCC
>DATFTE010000158.1:0-3286 GCA_035262225.1 Terriglobales bacterium | reverse complement strand
GATGACAGCCCAGGAGCGGCACACCCAGCAAGAGCCAAAGTATCGTGATCTGCTCCGCATCACCGAACAGGTGCTGGCCAACGCACGCCAAGTGGTCGAAAAGGCGTCCTCCATCCAGGGGATCGACGTATTAGCTGCGGCTATGGTGGAGCACCTCCGACAGCAAATCACGGCGTACTGCAACTTGGGAGACCAGGTGATCGATCAGACTCGGCGCAGGGTAATCCAGGGAGAGCAGGTGCCCGCCGAGGAGAAAGTGTACTCGATCTTCGAATCCCACACGGATCTCATCAAGCGCGGCAAGGTGCGCAAGCCGTTAGAGTTCGGCCACAAGGTGTTTTTGGCGGAAAGCGCGCAGGGCCTGATCACCGATTATCAAGTGCTGGACGGCAATCCCGCCGACACCACCCAGGTGCGGGCTTCGCTGGAGCGACATCAGCAAATCTTCCACTACGCTCCCGATTTGTATGCCGGTGACCGAGGCTTTTACAGCGCGGAAAACTTGGATGAGTGCCAGAAAGCCGGAGTGAGTCAGGTGAGCATCCCGCAACGTGGTGGGCAGAAGACCGCTGAGCGGGAAACCTTGGAACGCAGCCCGGCATTCAAAAAGGGTCAGCGTTTCCGCGCCGGCATGGAGGGCCGCATCTCGGTGTTATTTCGCGGCCGCGGAATGAAGCACTGCCGGGCCCAAGGCCGCGAGCGCTTTGAGGTATTGGTGGGCGCGGCGGTACTGGCCAACAACTTACTACGGATTGCCGAAATGTTGCGGGACCGCAAACCGGCACGCGCCAACAAGGCAGCATGATCTTCCCCCTGCGGTCGTCATCTCGGTCGATCCCTGGGCGAAGTGCGCCCGCACCGCCTCCCGTTCTCCTTGCGAATGATCCTCAGCCCAGCGTAATCCTGCCGAGGAGTTCTATGAACGCTCCATCCTGATCGTTTAATCGAGGGAACGATGCAGGGAAAAAGTGTGCCCTCAATTTCCATTAAATTCTGTATTATCAGCGGTTTCGCGACAGAAACTAGCTACTTTCTGGCGCAAAATCATTCTGAGGCCGAATGGGTAGGCTGACTGGCAGCGGCAAACCCTGAAAACGTGAAAAAGCCCCGGCGAAGTGAATTCGCCGGGGCTGGGAACGGAAGAATGGGGGCGGTCTCTACTTCGCCATCGCCTTCCCCAGATTGATCAGATTATCTGCGATCACGCCGAGTCCGACCCAGCGCTTCATACCCGCGGCTTGTTTGTAGAGTGATCTCCGCAGCCCGTGCCTCCTCTTCAGCAGACTGATTCTCCCCTCGCAGCCGGTTCTCCATTTCTGCCCTTTTTTGAACCAGCGCTGCTTCTGATATTGCTTCCGGGCGGCACTCTTGGTGAAGCGATTCGGAACCGAAACCCGTTTCACTCCCATCTCCTCCGCCTTAGCCACATTCTTGCCCGAGTAGAATCCCGCATCCGCCGCAGCCAGGTTGGGCGTACACCCCAACAGCGTCTGATGGGTTTCGATCGCGGGAATCAGTAGATCGCTGTCGCTGGGCCTCTGATCGTACACCTCAAAGTCGATTACGATCTGATTCTCCGCTTCCTGGATCTTGATCATCTTGCCAAATTCGGTCGGCTTGCTCGCCTTGCCCTTGCGAATGACTTCGGTAGAGGTCTCGAATACGCTTAGGATCTTGCCTTCGACATGCGTGTTCCCACGGAAAACACGCGCTCTGGTTTGATGGATGACCTTCTTTACGGTGTCCACCATATCGTCGATCCGGGACTTCAAAGCTTGCAGCTTAGCCTGTTGCAGAACATCGTGGGAGCGCTTGACACCACCGGCGATCTCCGCGGAGAAGCGCTTGGCTTGCCCCACTACCCGCCCCGTAATCCCCAGCAACTTGCGGTAGAGCGGTTCGAGTTTCTTTTTTCCCTTCTCCCCTTTGGCCCGGCTGGCCCGTGCAATCTCCGCCACCCGGCGCTGCACGCTCCGCATGCTGTCCCGCACCTTGGTTCCGACTACGCCGGCGATGGCGGTCACCTTCTTCATCAGCCGTGTCAGCACGCGGTCGCCATCGCCCAGCAAACTACTGTCGGTGGGATAGTGAATATTGGTTTCGACCACGGTGGTATCCACTCGCATCTTGCGGCCCTGGATCACCTTGTTCTCCACCGCCAGTTCCACCACGCGCCGATGGATCTGCTCGACCACTTTCGGGTCCAGAGCTTGCGCTTGCCGGCCGAGTGCTTTGGCATCGGGCACTTTGCCGGAACCGATGCGCGTGAACTCCCGGTAGACGAGGTTGGGGCGCACTTCCCGCTCCAGTTCGCCGAAGCTCCAGTTGCGGATATGTTTCAGCAACAACATCCGCAGGACGATCTCTGCCGGATAGCCTCGCCGGCCGCGCGTACGGCTCTTCGGCCGACGCTTCAGGAGAGCTTCCTGAACCGCCTTAATCAGCTGCTCGTCTTCTAATATCTGGTCAGCCTGGCGCATCCAGGGTTCCCAAAGACCGGCAGTTTCTTCGGCAATGAGGCCCTCGCCAAAGGTGAGTTGGCCCGGCCGGCGAAGATCGATCATCGCGGCCTCCGGGGCTTGGCCTCATCTCTCTGGCCGCGCAGCAACTGCTGGTTGAGTTCGCAGATTTTTTCCAGGGCAGCTTTCAGCTTGCGGTAGTTGGCCAGGCAGCGCCGCACATGAGCGACCCGCTGCTGGGGCAAGCTGATCTGGCGGATGATTCCTCCGGGATAGCCGATAGCGAGGACGGCGACGGGATGGCCTTCGCCGCGAGCGCATTTGGGGCAGCCGGTGCGATGGCGGACGGTGCGTAGGAGAAGGGAGCCACGCAGGATGTCGCGGGCCTCCGGGAGACGGGCCAGGAGGCGGTCCCGTTGGCGGCCGATCTTTCCTTGATTCATCAATAATAGTGAAACACAAATGGAAACAACAAGCAAGAGAAATGTTTGAGAAATCTTGAGAAATATTTCGAGCCCGCAACTGCGGCTCGCTGAGTCGAGGTGCCGCGTTGCGCGGATTTATGCCGTCCTGGCACGCGGTCGTCCCGGCCGGCGCTCAAACCAAAGAGCTTAGGCCCTCATTTTTGCGCCAGAAAGTAGCTAGCCCCTGTTCCGCAGTCATCTGGACATCCCCCGCGAGTAGCCGCTTCTTGCACGTTCCGCATTGCCCCTGACGGCAGGCGGATGGTATCTCGACACCGGCCTCGGCAGCGGCTTCGAGCAATGTTTGGCCTTCGAGTAGGCTGCTGGTCTTTCCCGAGCTTGCAAATTCGACTGTGAACCCAG
>DATFTE010000157.1:0-12883 GCA_035262225.1 Terriglobales bacterium | reverse complement strand
ATAAAAGCGTGTTTCTAGACAAGACTGCGACCGACCTCATACACTTTTCAGTGCATGGCCCAGCCCGGGCGGCTGAGAATCCTATGCGACTGGTAACGTTCGAAGACTCTGCCAAGAACTCACGCGTGGGCGCCGTGATCGGCGATGGGCGCATCGTCGACCTGAATTCCGCGGCCGCACTTTACCTTAGAGACGTGGAGAGTGAAGGCGCTTTTTACCGCCTTGGGGATGCCCTGGTTCCTGCCAACATGCGGCAGCTGTTCGAAGGCGGCGACACCAGCCTGGAGACCGCTCACAAGGCGCTGGATTATGCCCTTCATCACGAAGAGGGTACGGTGGGACCGCGCGGAGAGACCATCTTCTACGCCGCTTCGGACATAACCTTGAAAGCACCCATCCTTCCGAAGAAGTTCTTTCACACGGCGGGAAATTTTCGCGAGCATCACGAAGAAGCGAGCAAAGCCGGGTTTTCGCATCCCGTTTTGCCCTGGATCGTGTTCTTCCAGAATGTGGACGCGATTATTGGCCACGACGAGCCGGTGATTTATCCCGAGCATTTGACCCAGGAACTGGATTACGAGTTGGAACTGGCGGTAGTGCTGAAGAAAGGCGGGAAGCACTTCACGCCGGAGGAGGCCTCCAATCACGTTGGGGGATACGTGATCTTCAACGACGTCACCGCCCGGGATATCCAGCGCCGGGAAATGAAGTCCGGGGTGTTCAGTTTCTGCAAGGCGATCGACACCTTCTGTCCCCTGGGCCCGTGGATCGTGACCGCCGACGAGATTCCGGATCCACACAACCTGGCGATGGAGCTGAGGGTGAACGGAGAGTCCCGCCAACGGTCCCACTCCAGCAAGATGTCAGTGAAGATTCCGGAAATCCTGTCGCACTACTCACCCATGGGCTACAGCGCCGGAGATGTGGTTTCGACCGGCACGGTTTCCGGGGTCGCCGCCTTCAGCGGCGATCCCAAGGCCTGGTACCTGAAACCGGGCGACGTCATGGAATGCCAAATCGAAAAGATCGGTGTCCTTCGCAATCGCGTTATTTCGTGGGAAGAAGCCTATGGCCACAAACCGGAAGCCATGGCTACGCAGGAAATGTTGAAATAAAGGTTCACCACAAACACACCAGGGCGTAGGGAAATCCGGGGTGTTTTGCCGGTGTTTCTGTGACTGTGTGATGAACAGGGTTCAAGCATGACATCCAATTCCAAAGTCTGGGTTAGTGAACTCAACGCCCGTCCCGAGATTCGCACGAAGTTTCCTCAAAAAACCGTGCACTTTTACGACACGACCCTCCGCGACGGCGAGCAGGCGGTGGGGGTAGTCCTGTCTCCCGAGCAGAAGCTGGAAATCGCACGCAGACTGGACAAGCTGGGCGTCGACCGCATCGAAGCGGGATTTCCCCGCGTTTCCCCCGAAGACGCCGAGGCCATCCAGTTCATACAGAAGGCCAACCTGAAAGCTGAACTCTGGGGGTTCTCGCGTGCGGTGAAAGGAGATGTGGACGAACTGGTGCGGCTGGGACTGAAGGCTTCGGTGATCGAATCGCCTACGAGCGACATCAAGCTGAAGGCCTATGGCATTTCGCGGGAAGAGCTTTTAAAGAGGGTCACCGACGCCGTCTCCGTGGCAAAGCAAAACGGGATCACCGTGGCCTTTTTTGCAGTTGACGGCACGCGCACGCAACTCGACTTCCTCGAGCGGGTCTATCTGGCAGCTCTGGAGGCGGGCGCAGCAGAAATCGTCGTGGTCGACACTCTCGGTGCCTGCGGTCCCGAGGCCGCTGAATTCCTGACCTCCGAAGTCTGCCGATGGGTTGGCTCCTCGGTCCCGGTACACTGGCACGGACACAACGATTTCGGGATGGCCACGGCTTGCGCGGTGGCGGCCGTGCGCGGCGGAGCCACCTGGATTCAGGGCACCATCAATGGCATGGGAGAACGGGCAGGGAATGCCGACATCAGCGAGATCGCGCTGGCTCTGCGGTGCCTCTACGATGTGCCGGTTGCCCTCGACTTGACCATGGCCCGCGAGGTATCAGAGGTCGTCTGCCACAACGCCGGCTACCGTTTGGATGCCTGGAAGCCACTGGTAGGAGACAACTTGTTCATGCGCGAGAGCGGCGCTGTGGCCAGCCAGTTCCACCTTCCTGAGGCGATTGAGCCCTACTCCTCGGAACTGGTGAACGCGCGACGCAGCGTGGTGTTGGGCAAGAAGAGCGGGCTCGACAGTATCGATATTAAGGCAAAAGAACTCGGCCTGACGGTCGTTCCGGGGCAGCGCGCGCCCATTCTCGAGGCTGTGAAGAAACGCGCCATCGCCAAGCGCGGTCTCTTAAGCGATGAGGAATTTCGCCAGATCGTCGCCGATTCGCTCGCCGTTACGCGCTGAGGCGCTAGTTCTCGAGCGTCAGATCTCCTGCTCCGACATGGGCGTGCAGACGGTACCTGCCACCGCCTTGTTTCTCAAAGGAACGGAACAATCCGCTCTTCGACACGCTGAAGGGTCCGGCTTCGAGATCGCCGCTGAGTACGGAAGCATCCACGTGGCCATATTCGCCCGCCTCCCCCACCTCGACTGTAAGATCACCGGCATGGATTTCAACGTCCTTGCTCCCCGTCAGCTGCTCGACCGTTGCTTCTCCGAAAGGCATGCGGAGATGAAGATCCACTACTTTGGGCACCTCCACCACAATGCGGAAGTTGTTTCGCGGGCCGCCGCTAACCTGCAGTTCTCCCCTGGACCCCGAGGTCTTTAACCTGACTTCGACGTCCCGCAGCTGATCGGAGTTCGATCCGGCGAAATGGACGCGAACTTTGTTTTCGTCGATCCCTTTCACCACCAGCTCACCCGAACGGATGTCGAGACGAAGCTCGCCCCCCGCGGGAAACTCCGCCTCGAACGACTCGTGGCCCGTTTCTTTGATCTCGGTGGGTTTCTGCCCGAAGGCCAAGCCCACAAACAGAACAGGAGCAATCAGAACGATCGGCCGGGGTTTCATGTACACACCTCCGTCGGACCAGTGAAGAGTACGGAATGACCGAGGTGAAAGTTCCATTCTCCGGCGCCAGGTTGATTCAGTTTCTGAAGTGGGGCAGTACGGCCTCGCCGAACAGCCTGGCTTGCCCGGTGCGATCCTGGCCCCAGATTTCCAGCATGATGTGGGTGCAACCGGCGGCGCGATACTCTTCCATCCGCTGAATGCACTCGTCCGGCGTCCCCGCGATGGGACATACCTTGCGCAGGATTTCCTCTGTCACCGCCTGGGCAGCGGCCTTGCGCCCCCCCTTTTCCATTGCCTCGGCCACCGGACGGAGTTCGTCGAAGGTGAGGCCCGCACACTCGAGCAATACGTCTGCCGAGCCGCGGATGTTCTGCACCTTGTTCGCCAGGTACATAGCTGCCTGCTCGCGAGCGCCTTCTCTTCCCTTGGCCGATTCGCGCCCGATGCTACCAACAATCACCGAGCCCACGACCAGCTTCCCCGGATCTTTCCCAGCTTTCCGCGCGCCCTCTTCCATGTTCTTCCTGGAATAGCGCACGAATGCCGGGGTAGTGATGCTCGCGGTCAAAAGTCCATCGCCAACCGATCCCGACATCTTCTGCAGTACCGGTCCCGTACCCGCGACATAAATTGGCGGCACGCTGCGCGGTGTGTGCGCGTCCGGTTTCAAGGGCGGCACATCCGCCGAAAAAACTTTCCCCTCATAACGAAAAGCATCGCCTTTCAAGACGCCCCGCACCACTTCAATGCTCTCCCGCATGACCGTGGCCGGGCCCACTTTCTCACCCTCGCCTTCGCCGATCTCTTTCATGAAAATCTTGGAGGCGCCCAGGCCGAGCAGAAAGCGATGGCCGGCAAGATCCTGCATCACGCGCGCCTCCATCGCGATCTGCACCGGGTGCCGGGTGTAGGGAGAAATAATTCCCCAGCCCAACTGGATGCGCCGCGTTTGCGCCGCAATGACCGCGAGAATCGCCGTGGACGACCGCGCTTCGAACGAGTGCTTACGCCACCAGGGGTAAGCTTCCGCAATCCAAAACGCATCGAAGCCCGCATCTTCGCAGGCTTTGGCCATGGCCACCGTTTCCTGAACAGGTTCCATGCTGAGCTGCAATACACCAATGTTGAAGGGAATCATGGGTTTGCCTTCATTCTTTGCGATCCTAAACTCCAAGAGCTAGTCGGGATCCTTCCAAGAGTGTTCGAGACCCTTGATCAATTCCCAGATGGCCTTGTTCAGCGGCGTTGGCACGCCCGCTTTCTCCCCCTGGTTCACGATTGCGCCATTCATAAAGTCGACCTCCGTTTGACGCCTGGCCAGCACATCCTGCAGCATGCTCGCCCGGTGCTGGCCCGGCGCCCTGGCACCCTTCTCAACCAGTTGGCGGGGATCACCGTGCAGCTCGATGCCCAGCTTTTTCGCAACTGCTTCGCCCTCCGCGATCAGGTCATTGAAGAGCTGTCCCGTAGGTGCGAAGCGGGTCGCGGCTCCGTGATGCAGCAGGGTCAACGCACCGACGGGGTTGGTCGCCGCATTGAAAATCAGCTTGGTCCACTGCGCGCCGCGAGCATCCTTGAGAGCAATCGTGTTCATGCCGGACCGGGTGATCAGCCCGGCAAGTTCCTCCACCTTCTTCATGGATGTGTTGGTCGGCTCGAATGGTCCGATCCAGGTGTCACCCTTGATGTCGTAGCCGATATGCCCGGGCGAGATAAGATGGCCGGCGGGAAAGGTGGTTCCCCGGATCACTTGCTGTGCGTGCTCGGCAATGATCTCTTCGTTGCCCACCCCGTTCTGCACCGAGCACACCGCGCTATGGGAATCGAAGACATGCGCCACCTGTGATATCGCCTGGCGGGTGTGAATCGCCTTCGTGGCAACGATGCCGTAATCGCAGCGCGGAAGCTCGTGCGGATCGCTGGTGGCATTCAATTTCGCGGTAAGGTCGGCAGCGCCGGAAAGTCGCAGGCCGCTTTTGCGAATCGCTTCTGTATGTTCCTTGGAAACGTCGTAGGCCCACACCTCGGCCTCGCCCGCCTTCGCCAGATGCGCTGCGAACAGGCTGCCCACCGCACCGCAACCGACTACGCAAATCTTCATCGCGACATCGTCTCCCTGGTTTCATGGCCGGTGTAAAACTTCCACGGGATGTCTGCCAGGCACTCCCCTTCGTTCTTCCCGACGCGGTAGGTATCCTGGGTGTAGAGGCAGACCTTGCCGTCCTTATCCACGACCTGAGGATGAAGGGAAAAAATCATGTCCTCTTCCAGCCGCACATCGAATTTGGCACCGATCGCCGGATACTCCAGCATGGTGGTCCCGATGCTGTGTCCGGACAAATGGCCAAGAGAGAAACCATGTTTGGCGAACGTGTCAGCCACCACGCGATGGACCTGGCTGGCCAGTTCGCCTGCGCGCATCAGTTTGCGGGCCTCCTCAAGGGCCACGGGGTAAGCATCGGCCATCGCCTGAGTGCGTGCGCTGACTCTCCCGCGAATCAGGGGCCGGGAAAATTCCACCCAATAGCATCCCGTTCCCGTGATTTCGAGGGAGTACAGCAGAAGATCATCGGCCGACACTACGCGGTTGCCAGGCACCTTGAAGGAGGCCTCCGCTTCTCCGTTCGCGCCCGAGAGCAGGATGTTCATCATGCGTGGACCGGCGCCGCGGGCAAAAAACCGCTCCACGGCCGGAGCCATGATTTCGGCCTCGGTTTTTCCCGGTTCGTAGGCTTCGACCAGCGCCCAAAAGCCATCAACGATGATGTCCATCGCATCGCGCACTTCCGCCAGCTCTTCTTCGCTCTTGACGGCGCGAACCGTATCGAACGCGACGTCAAACGCCACCAGCTCGAAAGAGCCGTTGGCCAGCGCCTGGTAGTCGCGGACGGCAAGCACAAAATTCATGCCGTACACCCCTACCCGCTTCCACCCGCGCTCCTGGGCGCGTTCGCGGATCCATTGCCCGGGCACATCGGGCCAGACGTGCTCCTTCACCCAGGGCCGCGATTTGTCGCCGATCCAGCGTGCTTCACGCGGAAACACCAGCGTCGGCTCACCCGAGAGGGGAATGAGCGCGTAGACGTAGCGGTGCACGATCTCGAATCCTGACACGTACATCACGGCGCCTTCAAATCCGGCGTATTGATTTCCACATACGATGAGCGCATCGATCCCGTCCCGCTCCATGCGGGAACGGATGTTTCTGTAACGGCGGTCGATTTCCTTTTGACTGGGCAAGACTTCCTCAGGATTCGAGATTCACGGTCATTGCACGCCGCATAGTTCGGCCGCGGTGAGTGCATATATCTTGGTGATATCCACCAGGGTGTTGATCTGTACTTTCTCTCCCACTTTGTCACGCGGACCGCTCGAGGGTCCGTAGTTCACGGTTTCGATTCCGTAACGGCTCAGCACACTCGCGTCCGAACACCAGGTCACGACCTCGCGCTGCGGAGCCGCGCCGGTGATCCGCTCATGGTTGGCGTCAATGGCGCGAATCATTTCGTGTTCCTCGCTGATGCGCGCTCCGGGCACCGAAACATAAGTCTCAAATTCCAGGCCCCAGTCGGGATGCTTTTTTTCCAACTCAAAAAACATCTGCTGGATATTGCGCCGAGCTTCGCTCATGGGAATGGTCGGAGGCACCCGCACGTCGAGAAACAGGTCGGTCCTCTCCGGAGTACGACTCGCGCGCCAGGCATGCCCGCCGCGAATTCCGCCCAGGTTTACCAGAGCCTTCTTGCCGCCGTGCGAAGCATTCTTTTCCCAGGCCGCAATCCACTTCATCACCGGGTCCATCAGTTCGTGCATTCGCCGGATGGAGTTCATTTCCTCGCGTCCTTCACAGAAGGCGGTGTGCACGTAAATTCCGGTGCAGGAGAGGCGTACCCACATGGAGCCGAAGTGTTCGAGCACCACGTGCATATCGGTCGGTTCGCCCAGGATGCACATGTCGGGGAGAATCCCGTGGTTCACCAGGTAGTGCGTGCCATAGCCGTAGCCCCGGTATTCCCTGCCCCTGAACGCTCCCCACTGTGTCTTCTCGATTTCGCCCGCCACCGCCGCGAGGATTACGTCGCCCTTCAGCTCGACCCCGGCGCGCTGCAGCGCTTCGACCGCGTGGGTGTAGCAGACCAGCGCTCCTTTCATGTTGTAGATGCCGAGCCCGTAGATGAATCCGTCTTTCACCACCGCGTGCGGCTTGTAGCCGATGCCGGTCAGAAACTCCTCTTCACCGGTGTTCGACGTATCCATGTGGCCGTTGAACATCAGGTTTTTTCCGCCGCCGGCTCCGAGCAAGCGGCCAACAACATTCGCGCGCGAATCTTCAACCTCCTGCCAGGTGACGTTGAGCCCAAGTTGCTGCCATCGGCCTTCCATATACTGCGCCATCTGCAGTTCGCCGCCGGTGGGGCTCGGAATATTGATTACGTCGCACGCCATGGAGACGATACCGTCTTCTTTCACCTGGGAGACGATCTTCTCCGCCACTGCTGGGTCCAGCGTCGATGCGTTCTTCCTGGCCACGCGTTATGCCTTTCCTGCCAGACGAAAATCGTCCGGATAGGTACACATCTTTTCATTACCCTCGCCGGTGATCAGAAAATCGTCTTCCAGCCGCAGTCCGCCGCCGCCTGGCCAGTAGATGCCCGGCTCGATCGCCAGAACCATCCCCTTCCGCATGGTTCCCTGCCCCGCCTGGTGCGCGTAAGGCGGCTCGTGCGCTCGCGCGCCCACGCCATGACAGATGGGATGCGACGGCTGTCCGGGATATCCCCCCTCGGCAATGCGCGCGCGAACCAGACGATCGAGGTCCGGGAAGCTGGCGCCGTCGCGCGAGTGCTCGACCGCCTCGCGAAATACCTTGAGCAGCAGATCGAGGAGCTTCTGATACGCGGTCGTCAGTTCGCCCGGACACGCATTCTTCGTCAGGTCGGTCCAGTAGCCGTCCACGCACACCCAAATCTCGAACAACGTCGGCTCATTTTTCTGGATGGGGCGGTCCCCGGTCGCGGTAAAGGTCGCGATCCCCTTGCCCGACCACACCAGCGTGAAGGCGCGCGCCATTTCTACCCTGCCCTTGTAACCTACGCCCAGCCCGTGCACGAAGCCTTCGTACATGCCGCCGACTTCGCTTTCCTTCATTCCCGGACGCATGTGCTCGCGGGTGTAATCCATGGCCAGCGCGGCCAGTTCGTTGGCCAGACGCATACGCTCGATCTCCTGCGCGGTCTTGATGGCCCGGGCTTCGTTGAGCACCGGGGTGGCGTCCACGACCCGGCCGGCGACTTCCCCGAAAGCGTCAAAAAACATCTGCGTGGGAGTGGTCGGCTCACCCACCATGCGGTCGGCAGACTGCGTTCCCATGTTGAGTTCCACAGCCACTTTGTCGGTGAGCCCGCGCTTCTTCAAAATTTCGAGCGCAAGGTCGAGCGCGCGATACTGCGGCGGCCGGGGATCGCTTTCGTGATAGCCCTTGAACAGGCGAATATCCGCAGTCCATGCGTTTCTCTGCGCATCGGCCAGCTGCGGCTCGAGCGCGATCAGCGTAGGATCGCCTTCACTCGGAAACACCAGCGCGTCGTACCCTTTCATCGACCAGTAATTGCTGAGATAGAGCACGTTGTCGGGCGCCCGCACCACCAGCGCGCTCAGGTCATGGTCTTTCATCAGCGAGCGGACACGATCGAGTTTTGCCTCGTCCTTCGGCCAAGCCATGTGTGTGTCAGTCCTTTAATTAATGCGCCTCCACCGGGCGGTTCTCATCGTGGAACACCCAGGCCGCTTCCTTGCCCTTGATCAGCCGGTAAACCGCCGTGTGCAGCGGCGCGTTGACGCCCGCTCGTTCCGCCTCGCGCGCAATCGCCCCGCTCAGAAAATCGACTTCCGTCGGTAATTGATGGCGAACGTCATAGAGCATGGACGGGGGATGGTTGGTCATCGCGCCAATCCGGTTCATCGCCCAGGGATCTTCATGCAACTTCACCCCCGCGGCCGCCGCCACCTGCTTGCCTTCCTCGATGAGCGCGTGCACCAGATGCCCGAGATGGGAAAACTGCGTCTCCGCAGCAAAATGCGGAGAGTGTGGCAACCCGGTGAGCGCCGAGACTCCGTTCACCGAGGCGTTAAAGATCAGCTTGGACCACTGCGCCGGTCGCGCATCCTCAAGTGCCTCGGCCTTCAGCCCTCCGGCCCTGATGAGATCCGCCGCCCGCTTCACCGCCGCATAAGAGCTGTGCCCCTCAAACGGCCCCAGCCAGGTCGGCGTGTCCAGTTCGTATTGCACTTCGACGTCGCTGTGCCTGGTGCCGCTCATGAAGGTCGTCCCTCGAATCACCTGCGCACGCGTGTGCGCCGCAATGATCTCTTCGCTTCCCAGGCCGTTCTGCGCGGAAATCACCACTCCCCGATCAAAGTGATGTCCAACGCGGGCAATCGATTCTTCCACCTGGGTCGCTTTCGTCGCCACAATCGCCAAATCGCAATCGGGCAGATCCTCGGGACGCGTCGTGGCCTTCAGTGAGGCGTGGAACTGGTGCTTGCCCGAGACCGTCAAGCCATCGCGGTTCAGGGCACGCGCGTGATCCTCGCGCCGGACGAACGCCCAAACTTCAGCCTCCCGCGCCAAATGCGCGGCATACAGGCTTCCGATCGCCCCGCAGCCCACAATGCAGACTCTCGTCATCGGCAGCGCCGCGGCTACTTGCCCCGCTTCTCGACTTTCACCAGCTTTTCCGCCTGGGAAATTTCCTTATTTACGACCGCCCGGAACAAACTGTCGGCATTATTGAACGACTCATCGATAAAGACGCCCTTGTCGAACAGGGCATCCTGCAGCGCCGCTGAAATGGTATGCACGGGAGCGGCCCCGCCTTCTCCCATGCCTTTTGCGCCGTTGTAGCTGTGCGGCGACGGCGTCTCGATGTGCCCGTATTTCACCTTGGGCATGTTCATCGCGGTAATCGGCGTGTAATCGCTGAAGGTAGCAGTCAGCATGTTGCCCACCGCGTCGTACACGCAGTTCTCCATCAGCGCCGCCCCAATGCCATGCGCGGTTGCGCCGTACACCTGGCCCTCGACAATGGGAGGATTGATCACCGTCCCGCAGTCGTCGACTGCGACATAATCGAGAATCTTCGGGATGAAGGCGTCAGGATCGATTTCGACCACCGCGATGTGCAGCTGGGAAGCGTAGGTCAGCGTCAGGCTGCCGTATTTCTTCACCTTGTCGGGCACCTTGAACGGCGCCCGCCAGATGTAGCGGCAGTTCAGCGTGATTTCGTTGAGTTCCGGCGGCAGGACCGCGCTGTTCACGTTTACGATGTTGGCCAGCCCCCAATAGTTGACTGTTTTACCGGAACTGATTGCGCGAAGCTCTGGCCCCTGCCCTCCCATGCCGAATTCGACGTCGTCTTCCCTGGTTTCGAGCACAAACGCCCCCAACCGCTTCATCTCCGCCTTCAACTTCTGTGCCGCGCCATGAACAGCCGACAGCCCCGAAACCGCGAATTGGCTGGCATAGGTGCCGGAAAAACCGGTATGCACGTTGCGCTCGGTATCGAAGCCGGTCCGCACGGTGATCAGGTCCGGATGAATATTCAGAACATCCGCCACCACTTGCGCCGCCGTCGTTTCATGGCCTTGTCCCTGAGGGCACGAACCAACGGCGACCACCACCTCTCCGTAGATGTCGAGTTTGCAATTGGCGCCCTGCGAGTTGCCGGAAAACGGCGCGCCAGGATTCACGATCTGTGACTGGCCGAAGTTGTTGGTTCCCGAATCTAGGGTCGTGCCGATGCCAATGCCGATCAGCCGTCCCTCCCTGCGCGCCGCGGCCTGCTTCCTTTTCCAATCGTCCCAGCCGATCAGGCGCTTGGCCAGCTCCAGCATCTTCGAATAGTTTCCGGAGTCATACACGCAGCCGTTGGGCGTGGTATAGGGAAATTCCTCAGGCCGGATGTAGTTGCGCATCCGCATTTCATCGGGAGCAATGCCCAGCTCGTGTGCACAGATGTCGATCACACGCTCGAGGAACCACAGGTGCTGCATGCGGGAGTAACCGCGGTTCGGGCCCACCGGGCATTTGTTGGTAACCGCTTGCGTGAAGTCAATGCGGGCATTCCGGAAGCGGTATACACCCGGAAACACCTGTGACCAGATCACGCATCCGAGCGGCTCATAGCGCGGATACGCTCCGCAATCATCAATATGACGGGAGGCGATGGCCGTGATCACGCCGTCCTTATCCAGGGCCACGCGCGTGTCGCGGAAGGTCCGCTCGTTGCCGTGCGCACTGGAGGTCATGTGCTCGGAGCGTGTTTCGACCCATTTGACGGGACGTCCCCCCGCTTTCTTCGAAGCCAGCGCGCATACCGCCATCTGCGGATAACTGGTGATCTTGATTCCGAAGCTGCCTCCGATATCCGCCGTCTGCACCCGGGTGCGGTCAATGTGCACCCCGAGGTGCGCGGCGAGGAACTGGATGGCGAAGGAGGGGAAAGAATTGTTGCATGAGTAATAAATGCGCTCGTCCTTGGGATCCCAGTGGCCAATGACGACATTGTTCTCGAGCGGCGTGCTCGAGAAACGATGGAAGTGCATGCGGTCAATGTGGATGACATAGGCCGCTTCCTTGAAGGCCTGGTCGGCGTCTCCATATTCGAAAACGCCATTCCAGATTTTGTTGGTGCCGGCCTCCTCGTGCAGAATGCTTTGATCCCTCAGGGCCTCTTCGCCGTCGACCACGGGTTCGAGTTGCTGGTAATCGATCTCGACCAGCTCGGCGGCATCATCGGCAATTGCGGGAGATTCGCCGGCAATGGCCACCACCGGCTCGCCCTGGTAGCGCACCTTGCTCACGGCCAGCGGGTAGTCCTTGATTCGTCCTCCCGCATCGGGGGCGATCTCAATAAAAGGCTGGGTCTGGGGAGCGATTTCCGCTCCTGTCAGCACGCACGCCACGCCCGGCAATTTTTCCGCCCCGGAAATATCGACCGAGAGAATTTTCGCGTGCGCGAAAGGGGAACGCACAAAACGGAGGTACAGCATCTCGCGCATCTTGATGTCGTCGGCAAATCTTCCCCGTCCGCGCAGCAGCCGGTTTTCCTCTTTGCGAGGAAGCGCCTGGCCCACCCATGCTGTCTTATTTCCCGAAGTCACCGGTCGTGCTCCTTGTGTCAGGCCAACGCCGCCTGCAGGCCATCAATCAGCTTCTGCAGCTGCTTCTTTCCCAAAGGCTCGAGCATTCCGCCCGCAACCGAGGCCAGGCTTCCGAAAACCTGCGCCTCGCCCTGCCACGCCACTTTCGTGCCCGCCACTGCGGGAGTCAGGTCGAAACTCGCCAGCAGCGATACTTTGCCTCCCGCCATGCTTCCCTGGCCCCTGTATTGCGCCCGCGTCGGCGGCTGCGCTTCCGCCAGCTCCATCTTCACATCGGCTGCACCCTTGATGTAGGAGACCCCCACGTTCACTTTCACCGTGAAGCGGGTCGCATCCTGCACGCTAAGGCTGCGAAACTCTGGAAGCAGCGGCGCGAACTTGTTGGGATCGGTGAGGAAGCTGTAAACCTCTTCCGGGGTCCGTTTCACTTCAAACTCACCGCCGAACTTGATCGCCATCTCTCAGGCCCCTTTCATGGCCTGCGCCGCGGTTTGAATCGCCTTCAGGATGTTCTGGTACCCGGTGCAGCGGCAGGTGTTGCCGGCGATTGCCTTGCGTATCTCTTTTTCGCAGGGGCTCGGGTTGTGCGCCAGCAAGTGAAGCGTCGCAAGCATCAAACCGGGAGTGCAGTAACCGCACTGCAGTCCGTAGCAGTCGCCGAAGGCTTTCTGGATGGGATGCAGCTGGCCGTCTTTCTCCAGCCCTTCCA
>DATFTE010000156.1:0-8128 GCA_035262225.1 Terriglobales bacterium | reverse complement strand
GGCTGTCGTCGGCTCCGGCGTCGCCAGCTTCGCCGGCGAAGTCGCGGCGAAAAAAGTCGCCAAGGTTTACGCCATCGAGTCGCCCAAACTCGAGCCCTACACGCCCGACGCCTTCGTCGCCGCGCTCAAGCAATTTCTCGCTGTCCATCCACCCAGGTTGGTGCTGATGCCGCACACTTACCAGGTCCGCGACTTCGTGCCCAAGCTGGCCACGGCCATGGGACGCGCCGCCATCAGCGATTGCATCGGATACAAGAAGGAGGGCGACAAGCTGCTCTTCACCCGCCAGATGTTCCAGGGCAAGCTGGCCGCCGACGTCAGCTTCTGCTCCGACGCACCCTGGTTCGCCACTTTCCAGAACGGTGCCTACCGCGGCGACAAAGTCGAAGCCAGCGCGAGCCCGGCCCCGGTTGAAACCGTGAACGTGGAAATCGCCGAGACCGTCGTGCGCAACCGGCCGCAGGAAGTCTTCAAGGAAGCCAAGCAGGCGGTCGACCTCACGCAGGCCGAAGTCATCGTCGCCGTCGGCCGCGGGATCAAAGAACAAAAGAATATCGAGATCGCCAGGAACCTCGCCGACGCCATCGGCGGAGAACTGGCCGCCTCGCGTCCCATCTGCGACTCCGGATGGCTCCCCATGGACCGCCAGATCGGCTCCTCGGGCCAAACCGTCGCCCCCAAGCTCTATCTCGCGCTCGGCATCAGCGGCGCCATCCAGCACATCGTGGGCATGAAAGGCTCGCGCACGATTATCGCCGTCAACAAGGATTCCGAAGCGCCCATCTTCGAAATCGCCGATTATGCGGTGGTGGGCAATTTGTTCGACATCGTTCCGCCGCTGATTGAGGAAATTAAGAAGGCGAAGACCGGGGGAGCAGGTTAGACAGTGCGTAAAGCAGTTGTGACTCTGGTTCTCGTAGCGGCAACCGCTGGATTGTCTGTTGCGGATGATCAATCGATCGCACCCTGGCTATTGACCTACATGTTGACTAGTTAAAATAATGGTCATGGAGGACATTTCTATTTCCGAGTTCAAGGCGAAATGCCTGGGCCTGATCGAGCAGGTGCAAAAAACTCGTCAACCGCTGCGCATCACGCGCCACGGGAAGCCCGTTGCTGAGGTGATCCCGGTTGGCCCCGACCGCAAGCGCCCATTTGTGGGCGACATGGTCGGAACCGCCAAGATCGTGGGCGACATTGTGTCTCCAGTGATCGATGTGGATGAAATCGAGGCCTACCGCGAGTGAAATTGCTGCTTGATACCCACATCTGGCTCTGGAGCAAATTGGAACCCAAGCGACTCGGACGCCGCGTGCGCGCTGAGTTGTCTAGTTCCGATAATGAATTGTGGCTGTCGCCGGTGAGTGCTTGGGAAACGCTGGTCCTCATGCAGCAGGGCAAAATACGCGTAGAGAATCCCTTCGGGTGGGTCAGACGCGCGATTGAGCAATTGCGTGAGGCACCAATCACCCACGAGATCGTAAGCACCGGGCTCGCCTTGGATTGGCCACATAACGATCCCGCCGACCGGTTTCTCGCGGCGACGGCTAAGGTGCTGGACCTGACCCTGGTAACGGCGGATCAGCGCCTCCTCTCGTCTAGGGGAAATTTCGAGTTTAGCGAATCGATGAGGGCCAGAGATTCCTGGCTAATTGCTGAATGCTGATTTTCCGAAAACCCATCGAAGGCGTCGAACGCCCACGAATGGCCGCCGACGTTGTCATCGTCGGCGGAGGCCCCGCCGGCATGGCCTGTGCCCTGCGCCTGTCGCAGCTGATCGACCAGCACAATGCCAAAAACCCCGGCTCGCAGCTCAGCAAAGAGAATATCTACGTCCTCGAAAAGGCGCGCGAGATCGGGCAGCACTGCCTCTCCGGCGCCCTGCTCGACCCGCGCTCCATGCGCGAACTGCTCCCGGGATTCGAAAAAGAAGCTCCTCTCGATGCCGAAGTCACGAAAGAATCCGTCTACTTCTTCACCCGCAACGGCAAGTTCAGGCTGCCCATCACCCCGCCCTTTCTGCGCGATCACGGCAACTACGTCATCTCCATAAACAAGTTCGTGAAGTGGCTGGGCAGCAAGGTCGAGGAAACCGGGATCACCGTCTTCACCGGCTTTGCCGGCTCCGAACTTCTTTCCGAAGGCGACCGCGTCACCGGAGTCCGCACCGACGACAAGGGCGTCGACAAAGAAGGAAAGCAAAAGTCCAACTTCGAGCCCGGCTACGACCTCGAGGCCAAAGTCGTCATCCTCGCCGAAGGCACCCGCGGATCGCTGACTAAGCAGCTCATCAGGAAATTCGATCTCGCCAAAGGCCGCAACCCGCAGACCTACGGCCAGGGAATTAAGGAGTTGTGGGAAGTCCCCGCCGGCCGCCTCGCGCCGGGCGAGGTGATTTACACCCTAGGCTGGCCACTGACTCCGAAGGAATACGGCGGCGCCTGGATCTACGGCTCCAGAGACAACATCGTCTCTCTCGGTTTTGTCACGGGACTTGACTACCCCGATCCCCGTCTCGATCCGCAAAAGGTGCTGCAGGACTTCAAGCAGCATCCCTTCGTCTCCAAGCTGCTCGCGGGCGGAAAGATGATCCGTTACGGCGCCAAGTCCATGCCCTACGGAGGCTGGTGGGCCATCCCTCCCGTCGCCGGCAATGGCTGGATGATCCTCGGGGACTCGGCCGGCTTTCTCAACTCCGCGCGCCTCAAAGGCATTCACCTCGCCATCAAGAGCGGCATGTTGGCTGCCGAGACTGCCCTCGAAGCGCTCAAGAAAGACGACTCTTCCGCCGCCTCGCTCAGCGGGTACCAGAAAAAAGTCGAATCCAGCTGGATCAAAGACGAACTCTGGAAGGTGCGCAACATCCACCAGGGATTCGAGCACGGCATGTACGCCGGCATGTTCCACACCGGCCTGCAGATGATCACCGGCGGACGTGGCCTCCACAACCGCTATCCCGGCAGCGCCGGCTACACTCACATGAAAAAGCTCGCCGACCTTCCCGCCGATGGCGGCGGCGAAGCCCATCTGCTCGGTCCCGCCAAAGGAGACGGCCAGTTCACCTTCGACAAGCTCACCGATCTCTACCACTCCGGCACCAGACACGAAGAAGATCAGCCGGCGCACTTGGTCATCGACGACACCAGCATCTGCAACGCGCGTTGCGTAAAGGAATTCGGCAACCCCTGCCAAAATTTCTGTCCCGCCAACGTATACGAAATGGTCGAAGACTCCGCGCAGCCCAGCGGCAAGCGCATCAGCCTGAACCCCTCGAACTGCGTGCACTGCAAAACCTGCGACATTTCCGATCCCTACCAGATCATCACCTGGGTGCCTCCCGAAGGCGGCGGCGGCCCGAATTACGACGGCATGTGACCTCCGCCTGCTCTCTTGGGGAGACGCGCACTCACCCGTCTTCCCGGGCGCAGCGAGGCAGGAGGAATCTGCTTTTCTCTCGATATCCAGTAATCCCGGCGAATCACGATATCCTCTTTCCCACGAGGAACCATGAATCAGATGCGACTCTTAGCCCTCCCTCTACTTCTCCTCCTCCCGGCTCTGGCTCAGCAACCCCAGCTCACCCCGCAACAAGCCCTGGACCAATACCGCGCCATGAAAGCCCCCGCGCTGCGCGACGACTTCGGAGAACTGGCCCGCTACCGCGACGCGAACGCCGCGCTCAAACCTTCCGCGGCCGGCGAAAACCGTGTGGTCTTCTTCGGAGACTCCATCACCGACATGTGGAAGCTCGACGAATACTTCTCCGGAAAACCCTATTTCAATCGGGGCATCGGCGGACAAACCACCCCGCAAATGCTTCTCCGCTTCCGCCAGGACGTGGTCAACCTCCGGCCCAAGGCTGTCATCATTCTTGCCGGAACCAACGACATCGCCGGCAACACCGGCCCGGAACGCATCGAAGACATTGAAGCCAATTACGCCTCCATGGCCGAGGTCGCGCGCGCCAACCATATCGCCGTCATCTACGCTTCGGTGCTTCCGGTCCACAACTACACGCCCAGGTCGCAGAATATGTACGCCTTCCGCTCGCCCGCCAAAATTCTCGAACTCAATCACTGGCTCAGGAATTACTGTGAACAAACCGGATGCCTCTACCTCGACTACTTCAGCGCCATGGTGGATGACAAAGGCCTGCTGAAAAAAGACCTCGCCGAAGACGGCCTGCACCCCAGCGAGGCCGGATACAAGATCATGGCCCCGCTCGCCGAAGCCGCCATCGAAAAGGCACTGAAACCTTGAAACGTTGAAACCCTTTTCCCGCTGCCGCGATCTATAATGTCTGTGAGTTTCCGACCGTCCGCACCTCTGGGCATACCCGTGGCCGGACGGCGCGGGAAGGTTTTCTTCGCATCCCTGGCCAATTTTGCGGTTCAAGGTTTTGCGACGGGGAAAACCGTCCCAAGGGTCCGGGTGGAAACGCCCGCTCCTCCCGGCTTCGTGAGAAGCCATTGGAAAGGAAATGCCGACGGACTCCCGCCTGCGTTTTTCTTTCCGGAAAAGCTCCTAGTAGCCGAGACGCACTTGAGCCAAGAGCCAACAGTCAATCGCGTGCCTCTTTCCGACAAATTCGGCCGCCCCATCACCGATCTCCGGATCTCCATCACCGACCACTGCAACTACAAGTGTGTCTACTGCCGCACCGGCAATGAAGGTGCCCTCTACGCCGATCTCCCTTTCGCCGACTACCTCCGCATGGCGCGCATCCTGGTCTCGCTGGGCATCGAAAAGGTCCGGCTGACGGGAGGCGAGCCGTTGCTGCGCAAAGGCGTCATCGATTTTGTCCGTGAGCTTGCGCAACTCCGCACCGTACACGGCGGCGCGCTCGACCTGGCCCTCACCACCAACGGACACCTGCTCGCCGAAATGGCGCAGCCCCTGAAAGATGCCGGCCTCAGGCGGGTCACGGTCTCCATGGACGCCGTCGATCCCCTCAAATTCGCCCGCATTACCCGCGTGCCCAGCGGATACGACAACGTCGTCGCCGGAATCCGCGCCGCCCGCCGCGCCCGGCTCGGCCCGGTCAAAGTCAACTGCGTCCTCCTGCGCGGTTTCAACGAAGACCAGATCATCCCCTTTGGCCAATTCGCCCGCGACGAAGATGTCATCGTCCGCTTCATCGAATTCATGCCGCTCGAAGAAGACCGCGTGTGGTCGCCCGATCGAGTGGTCACGCTCGATGAAATCCTGAGACAAATGGCGATGTTCCGCCCCCTGGTCGAGATTCCCCACGCCCGTTCGGAAACCGCCCGCCGCTACTGCTTCGACGACGGCGTGGGCGAAATCGGCATCATCGCGCCCGTCTCCCACCCCTTCTGCGGACACTGTTCCCGCATCCGCATCACCAGCGATGGCAAGATCCGCACCTGTCTTTTTTCCGTCTGGGATCACGACCTGCACGAGCTCATGCGCCGCGGCGCCGGCGACGAGGAACTCGTGTCATTCATTCAGGGAGTGGTCGAAAAAAAAGAAGAACGTCACCACATCGGAGAACCAGGCTTCGTCCCCGCCTCGCGCACCATGGTTCACATCGGAGGATGAAGCCGGAAGAAGCTTTTGCCGCCAGCGCCCGCAAGTGCTTCAGTGATCACCACAAGCCGCGATGGGCCGGGTGCGAAACGCCCGCTCCCAGGTGCTGAGCTACCGAATCTCCTTCATCTTTCCCCGCACGCTGGCTACCAGCTCCGCGGGAAGCGGGGGGTAGCCTTCCTGCTCGGCGAAATTCTGCCCTTCTCCGAAGACCCAGGCGAAGAACTCCTGGATTGCCAGCGTCCGCGACGTGTCCGCCCCGTCGGTCCGCAGATAGACCCAGGTAAAGCTGGCAATCGGAAACGAGTCTTCCCCCGGCGCGTTGGTCAACGAGGTCGAGAACTTGTCCCAGCGCGGATCTTCCACGTCGCGGCACGCCGCCGTGATGCTCTCCGCCGACGCCTTCACAAACTTCCCCGCCGGGTTCAGCACGGCCGCCTGCGACAACCCGCTCTTCATCGCATACGCAAGTTCCACGTACCCGATCGCCCCGGCTTCGCGCTTCACCTTGTCCGCCATGTCCGAACTGCGCTCGGCAGCTTCGCCCACCGGCCACTTCGGCGACGGCGTGGTGCCCACGCGCGCCTTGAACTTCGCGCTGTTTTTGGACAGAAAGTCGGTGAAGATGTAATTCGACCCCTTTCCCGCCGGACGATACACCACCTGAATACCCGCGTTCGGCAAGGCCATGTCCGGATTCAACTTCGCAATCGGTGCCGCATTCCAGTTCCTGATCTCGCCGAGAAAGATCCCCGCCAGCACTTCTCCCGAAAGCCGCAATCCCGACTTCACCCCCGAAAGGTTGTAGACGGGAACAATCCCCACCAGCGCTACCGGAATTTCCGTCAACCCCGCCTGCGCCCGCTCGTTGGGCGCCAGGGGCACTTCGCCCGCGCCGAAGTCGCCACTGCCCTTGGAGATCTGCTCGATGCCTTCCTTCGTCGCCGTTGGCAGGTAGCGGAACTGGATCCGCGAATTATGCTGGTTGTACTCCTGCGCCCAGCGCGCGTAGAGCGGCGCCGGCACGCTCGACCCCGACCCGACCAGCACGGTGGTCTCCTGCGCTGCCGCCCCCGCAGCCACCGCCAGAACTGCACACCACACCGCCACTGGCGTAAGAATGCAAGCTCTGCCCCGCATTAGGATCCCCCCGGGCGCTCTGACCTCCTCCACGACCGGTTTCCGTAAGAAGCTATCATCACCAGCCCTCTGTTTTGTTGCCCGAAAGGGAACATCACGCAGTCGTTGGTCGTAGGTCGTTCATCGAACTTCCGGTCGTTGATCGCTGGCCGTTGGTCGTCCGTCGTTGCCCCATGACAACCGGCACCCGGCAGTTGACACCCAGCCCTTTACGGCTCTCGGGGGTGCTTTCCTCGAACCACCGGCGACGATTTGCCTTTCTCCCATGCCCGGTGCACAATAGAATTTGGACGCTCAGGTCACCACCGGCGCGACGACGATCAAAAAAAGCGATCCGCTGTTCGCCTCTGAGCATCCAAGTAGTTGAAGAAAGTACAAGCGGCAACAACATCCCCGCGGGTTGGGTCCGGAAGGGCAGTGAATCCGCTGTAGCCGCTCTAAGACAGCTTTCAACATCCCCGTTCCAGTTCGAGCGGAGTGCGCGCAGGGCGCGCTCGCCCGTGCTTGGAGCTGAAAGCAGGACACGATGGCAACGGCTACGGAACTTTGCAGTCTCGAAAATTACCTGGTCCAGCCGGACCACACCATGGACGCCCGCATCTCCGCCGCCCGCCGCGAACTGGGCCGGGAGTGCGTCGTCCTCGGGCACCACTACCAGCGCGATGAGGTCATCCGCTTCGCCGATTTCCGGGGGGATTCCTACAAGCTCGCCCAGGAAGCCGCCCATGCCGGGGGCAAATACATCGTCTTCTGTGGCGTCCACTTCATGGCCGAAAGCGCCGACGTGCTCTCCCACGCCGGACAGGTCACCATCCTTCCCGATCTCAACGCGGGATGTTCCATGGCCGACATGGCCGACATTACCCAGGTGGAAGATTGCTGGGAACACCTGATTCGCGCCGGCCTGACGACTGACGCCGGCGAGGGCATCACCCCCATCACTTACATGAATTCCACCGCCGCCATCAAAGCCTTCTGCGGCGAACGCGGAGGGGTGGTCTGTACCTCATCGAATGCCGCCGCATCCTTCAAGTGGGCCTTCGAAAGAAACGAAAAGATTCTCTTCCTCCCCGATCAGCACCTCGGGCGCAACTCCGGATACGCCAAGGGCATCCCGCTCAACGAAATGGTCGTCTGGGATCCCTACCTGATTAACGGCGGCCTCACTCCCGATCGCCTCAAGCAGGCGCGGATGATTCTGTGGAAGGGCCACTGCTCCGTCCACCAGCGTTTCCTCCCCGAGCACGTCGACAACGTCCGCGCCAGGTATCCCGGCATCCGCGTCATCGTTCATCCCGAATGCCGCTGGGAAGTCTGCCGGAAAGCCGACGGGATCGGCTCGACCGAAGGCCTGCTGAAGATGATCCGCCAGGCCCCGGAAGGAACAATGTTCGCGGTGGGCACGGAAATACACCTCGTCAACCGCATGGGCAGAGAATTC
>DATFTE010000155.1:0-20459 GCA_035262225.1 Terriglobales bacterium | reverse complement strand
GAGGCCGGGTCAAGGCTGCGGGTGGGCTCATCCAGCAGAATGACCGAAGGCTCTTTGATCAGAGCCCGCGCGATCCCCAACCGCTGGTACATTCCGCTCGAAAACTTCATCACCAGCGTATCGGCAGCCTCGGAGAGTCCGACCCGCTGCAGCATGGCGTCTACTCGGGCGGGGCGCTCTCTACGCGAAATATTGTCGAGCGCCGCAAAAAAATCCAGATTCTCGCGCGCCGAAAGGCGCGGGAAAAAAGACCGCTCGTTGGCCACGGCAAACCCTACGTGCCGGCGAACGGCGTCCGGATCGTTTTCCGTGCTTGCTCCCTCCACCCGGATCTCGCCCGCATCCGGCAAGAGCATGGTGGAAACCAGTTTCAGCATCGTAGTCTTGCCGCTGCCGTTCGGACCCAGCAGCGCGAGAATCTTTCCCTTCGCAACCCCCAGCGAGATGCCATCCAGTGCACGCGTTTCCCCGGTGCGTTCCTTGCCCACCCAGTTGAACAGCGCCGGACGGTGCCGGAAAACCTTGCTGACGGATTGGAGTACAACACTGTCCATTGACCGACGCCCGCTCCAGACCTCACCGGAGCTTTGTATTATAGTGGGGGGCAACAGCTCTGTCCGCCGTGGTCCTGGCATGGGCGCATCGTCCTTTCAACGCGTGGATTCGTCGGTGGAAGAACTGGACCCGGCCGCTGCTTCGTTGCCCGGCCCTGAATTCGAACTGCTGCTCGCCTGCTGCGCCCGGAGCGCCGCCGACCGCAACGCGCGCATTCGAGCCGCACTGCGCCGGCCCCTCGCCTGGCAAACGCTGGCCGTAAGCGCCGAGCATCACGGGCTGGTTCCCCGGCTCTACGAAATCATGCTGGCGAATTCAGCTCTGTTTCCGCAAACCGGCTTGGCCGTCGTTCGCCGTCTCTATGAATCCAATCTCCGCCGTGCTCTGTGGCTGACTCGCGAACTTGGCCGGGTGCTCGCTCAGCTGGACGCGCGCCGCATCCCGGCTCTCCCCTTTAAAGGACCAGTCCTGGCACAACGGCTGTACGGAGATGTATCAGCGCGCCAGTACTCCGATCTCGACATTCTGATTCAGGCCGACGATTTTGCCCGTGCCCAGGCTGCCTTGCTGGAACTGGATTTTCGACCCGGCATGAAGCTCTCTGCCCGCGAACAGCGCTCTTACCTCGAAACCGGGTACGAATTCATCTTCGACAGCCAGAACGGGAGCAGCCCTCTTGAACTTCAATGGCGGATCCTGCCTCGGTTCTACTCGGTGGATTTTGACGTTCCCGGCTTCTTTTCGCGTGCGGGCACACAGTCGCTGGCAGGAATCACCTTCCCCTCACTCGCTTCCGAAGACCTGTTACTGATCCTTTGCGCGCATACCTGGAAGCATGCCTGGTTCCGGCTCTCCTGGTTTTGTGACATCGCGGAATTGGCGGACTGCGGAAAGCCCGACTGGAGTGCCGTCTGGCGGGAGGCTTCCGCGCTGGGACTGTACAGGGTGGTCGCAGTGACGTTTCTCATGGCTCAGCGGCTGCTAGGCGCACCATTGCCTCCAGGCCCGCGGCCGGATTTGACAGCGCAGCGACTGGCGGAGCAGGTGCTGCCTCTGATTCGCCGCAACGCTCCCTTTGGCGAGCATCTCCTCGAGTACTTCAAGTTGACGGCCAGTGCACGCGAGCGCACCCGCGACCGCGCCCGTTTCTGGTGGCGTCTGGCAACCACGCCCGGCGAGGGAGAATGGTCCGTCGTGCGGCTGCCCGGACCGTTGTTCCCCTTGTACCGTATCATTCGCCTTGGGCGGGTCGCGCGCTGGCTCTTCTGATCTGGCGGTAACCGCTAGTCGCTCTTCCGATACTCCTCCGGCACATCATCCTCTGGAACCTCATGGGTGTGCACTTCTGCCTGGTCGGCATCGGGCGCGTTTTCCACCCCGTCGACGACTCCGGCCTCAAAGGCCTGGCCCTCTTCCACCAGCTCCTCCACGCTCTCGGAGTCAGCATCGGCATCCTCGGCCAGACCCTGAAGGTCGCCCGATTGTCCGCCTGCATCCGGACCAAGCCCGGAATCGCTTTCGAAATCTTCTTCGTCGAGTTTTCTTTTTCGCAACGCCATAACGTCCTCACCTCTCTCAGCTTTTCAAGCTCTCATCGTCAGCACGACGCGAAACCGCGCCTTTCCACTCAATATTCGCTCGTAGCCTTAGGCCGCTCTTGTCAATGGGTACTTCTCGATCAAGGGACGGACTCCGCTCAGGGCGCTGAAACGTAACGTGTCTTCCGAGTCCAACGCCGTGCCTCCGGGCCATCCCTGCACCGCCTTCCGCAAGCTCAACAGCTCAATGCCATTGATCTCGGGAGGGTCTCCCGACACCCCAGTCGCCGCCCCGCGTGCTGATTTGTGCAGCTTTCATTCGCGCCATAAATTCCCTTCTTCACAGGAATGAAGCAGACGAACCTAGCCCGGGAAGTGACGCGCCGTCCGTTACGCAACTGTAGATGAGCCGGCCGCACGAGAGGATTCCACGAAAACCCCCGCGCCGATGCTCTTAACCCTTGCTGTGCCGGCGGGCGCGAGCGATGCCGGCGCGTAGTCCCTGAGCCACCGCGCGATCGTGTCCGGCGTCGCGCATGCTTGTCATCACCGTGGCCGCGATACCTCCGGGCGTGGCCGCTTCATGCAACAGACGGTCGAGCGGAATTGCGCCTTCACGCCATGCGACGATCCCGTCGGCCAAGGCGTGAGCTGCTGCCATCAAAGCGGTTCGCGGCTCGAGTCCCTCTGCCTGCGCTGCCTTGGCCAGGGTCGCTACAGCATGGTAACCATGACTGCAGGAGAAGGTTGCGGTAAACACATCGAACTGGCTCTCGGGAATCTCCACGACCTTCCCGACTCGGGCAAAGAACTTCTTGATAGCACGACGTTTCGTTCCTGGCAGCTTTCGGTCGAAGGTAACGGCCGTGAACCCGTGTCCACTGCGGCAAACCGGGCTGGGCATCGCGCGAGCCCAGAGCGCAGGAACTTTGAGTCCGGCACCGAGTTTCGCCAGCGGAACTCCGGCGGCCAAGCTGACGATTAGCGTTCCCCTGCGAACTTCCCCAATCTGGTGAAGCAGTTCGGCCACTGAAGCGGGACGCACCGCGATGATCAGCAAATCCGCCTGCTCGACCGCACGATGTAGATTGGATTCTGCTATTACTTTGTAGTCTTGTCGCAACTGTCGAAGTTTCCGCGCATGCCGGTCATGAACCACAATGCGGTCTTCGGATTTCGCCAGGCGCAAACCCGCGATCAGAGCCCGGGTGATGCGTCCTCCGCCGAGAAACACCGCGGTGTTCACGTGATCTCCGTGCAAGCGGCATCGGCCGCAGCCAGCAACTCGTGGACATCGGCTTCGCTGTGAGCGGTAGAAATAATCCAGTGCAGTCCGTTCGCGGGAGTCATATAGACGCCGCGCGCGTGTAGAGCATGCACAAAACGCGCGTAACGGACGGTATCAACGTATGCGCAATACTCGCGGTAATCGTGGATGCGATCGCGCCCGGTGAAATAGATTTGGAACATGGGACCCAGACCTTGAACAATCGCCGCCGCGCCGCGCCGCCGAAATACCTGCCGCAGGCCCGCGATCGCGGCATCGCCAATCGCGTGCAGTTGCGGATAGATTCCCGGGCCGGAAAGCAAGTCCAGGTTTGCGGCAATCACCTTCATCGTCAGCCGATGCCCGTTGAAGGTCCCATAGTGCAGCACCATGTGGTCGCTCCAGCGCATGCGATTGAGAATCGCCCGCGGACCGGCGACCGCTCCTACCGGAAAACCCGCGCCCAGCGCTTTGCCGAAGGTGCCGAGATCAGGCTGAATTTCGAAATACTCCTGACACCCTCCGGGGGCGTAGCGAAAACCGGTGACGACTTCATCGAGGATCAACAACACGCCATACTCACGCGTCAACTCGCGTAGCCGTTCGAGGTATCCTTCACGGGGCAGGATGCAACCCATGTTCGCCATGATAGGTTCGGTGATGACCGCAGCTAGTTCGTGCCCGTGCTGCTTCATCACCCGCTCCAGCGCGGTGAAATCATTCCAGGGAGCGAGCACGACGTCCTCGAATGTTCCGGCCGGAATGCCTTCAGAATCCGGGATGCGCGCCGGATTTTCCGGAGATCCTAACTGTTCCGGCGAATGAGAGTGAGCGTTTAGCAGGTACGGGTCGTACCAGCCGTGATAGTGCCCCTCGAACTTGAGAAACTTGCTTCGTCCGGTGTGCGCGCGGGCCAGCCGCAGCGCGAGCATGGTCGCTTCGCTGCCGGTATTCGCAAAGCGTACAACCTCGGCCGAGGGAACCATGCGGCAGAAACGTTCGGCGGCCTCGACCTCCGCGGAGGTTGCGGCGGCAAAGTGCGAGCCTTCCGAGATGGCTTCGGAGACCACTTTCGCAATTGCCGGATGCCCGTGCCCTTGAATCAGGGCGCCGAACGACATCATGAAGTCGAGGTATTCGTTGCCGTCCGCGTCCCAGACACGGGAACCCTTTCCGCGCTCCAGCACAATTGGAGCGGGCGCGTAGACGGCGGTTCCGCGCGAGGGCGAGTTCACACCCTCGACGAGCGAGTGCTGAGCGCGCTCGAACCACTCGCGGCTGCGGATGCGGTTTGTTGTGGTGCGCGACATCAATCGTTGAGAAGCCCTTCTCCCAGGTGCCTCAGTCGGCGGTCCCGCCGCCGTCGACCACCAGCGATGCCCCCGTCATAAACGAGGAATCATCCGAGGCGAGAAACAATGCCGCTTTCGCGATCTCCTCGGCTGTGCCAATGCGGCCCAACGGACGATTGCGGCACCCCGCAAGATACTCTTCCCAATTCATTCCACGAAAGCGCGCGTCCTCGGGAAGCATCGGCGTCTCCACGTCGCCGGGGCAAATGCAGTTCACCCGGATTCCCTGCCGCCCGTGATCAACCGCCATGGCCTTGGTGAGCAGCACCACACCTCCTTTCGAGGCACAATAGGCCACCGCCTTGTCGCCTCCCACAATCCCCCACCCGGAACTGTTGTTGATGATGACGCCCCTGCCCTGCGCGATCATGCCGGGCAAGGCATACTTGGACATCAGAAACGTGCCTTTCAAATTGACGTCCAGCTGCAGGTCCCACTCTTCTTCCGTGCAGTTCAGCGCATCACGGGCATAAAAGGACGCCGGCGTTATTGAAGAGAATGTCGAGTCTTCCAAACCTGCTGATGGTGGACTCGACCGCGCGGCGGCATTCCGCGGCTTTACGAACGTCGGTGCGGAGGAAGATAGCGCTTCCGCCCGCCTCAAGAATTCGCGCGGTGACGACGTGTCCCCGCGATTCGTTGCGGCCGGTGATCGCCACCCCGGCGCCCTCGGCAGCGAACAGAACGGCCGTTGCCTCTCCAATCCCCGAGGTGCCTCCGGTAATGAGCGCGATTTTGTCTTTGAGGCGCAAGGGAAAACACTGCTCAGTAAATTAGCACCTGGCTTTTAGCCAGTTCCGGTCGTCCCGGCCGGGGGGCTAAAGGCTAAGAGCTCGTACCCGCCAGTCCTCCACCGTCGACCACCAGCGCCGTCCCGGTCACAAACGACGAGGCGTCGCTGGCGAGATACAGCGCAGCCTGCGCGATCTCTTCCGGCGTGCCCAGGCGGCCGAGCGGACGATGCACGCTGTCCGCCAGAAACTCGCCTTCGCTCACACCCAGTTGCCGGGCTTCGGCGCGCAGCATCGCGGTGTCGGTGTCGCCGGGGCAGATGCAGTTTACGCGAATCTTCTGCGGCCCGTGATCAATGGCCATCGCCTTGGTCAGCAGAACCACGGCGCCTTTCGACGCGCAGTAGACCGCGGCTCGCGGGCCTCCCGCCAAACCCCAGCCTGACGCGGTGTTGATGATCGCGCCGCCTCCGGATTTCTCCATCAGCGGAATCACTTCGCGTGACATCAGGTAAATGGACTTGACGTTCACCGCCAGGACGCGGTCCCAGTCTGCTTCGCTGAGTTCGACCACCGAGGCGCGCCGGATGATGCCGGCATTGTTAAAGAGAATATCAATGGCGCCGAATTCCCGCGCAACTCGGGCAACTGCGCGGTGGCAATCCGAAGCGGAAGAGACATCGGCGGGCTCGAAGAGGGCGCGAGCGCCGGAAGCGCTGATCTCGCGGGCGAGCGATTCTCCAGCCTGCTGGTTTACGTCCACAAGAGCCAGCGCGGCGCCTTCGTGG
Source organism: Terriglobales bacterium (assembly GCA_035262225.1). Taxonomy (GTDB): domain Bacteria; phylum Acidobacteriota; class Terriglobia; order Terriglobales; family Acidobacteriaceae; genus DATFTE01. The sequence continues at coordinate 14,228 of DATFTE010000155.1, read as the reverse complement.
GCAAACAGCAGCGCTGTGGCCTGACCGATGCCCGAAGCTGCTCCGGTGATGAGTGCGACTTTGTCTTGAAGAGAGGTATGCACCATTTCACGTCCCTTTCCCTGCTCCTCGCTGTCACCGCAACGCTCTGCGCTTCCTCCTGAGGCAATCGTAAGGCATCGCCGAGGTCGCGCCTCCATTCTTCCGGCGTGATCCCGACCTGCTTCAATTCCCCGGGTGCGGCCTAAAAACGCCCGGTCCCTACCCGCGCCATATCCCTCGCTTCGCTCGGGATAGAGTCCGGGGAAAAACTGCTGCGTTCGCGATGATGACAGGAAAAGCCAGGTCCCTACCAGCCACAACTGGCTGCCAAGGGAGTCTTTAGTGGCTCGCCAAGCCTCCCGCGGTCTCACCGCCATCCAGCGTGAACACGTGGCCCGTCGCGTAGGCGGCGTCATCGGAGGCGAGATAGGCAAACAGCGCGGCGATCTCTTCCGGCTTGGCGTGACGGCGCAACGGAATCTTGCGATTCACTTCCTCAAGCATCTCGTCGGTGTACTCGGCGCGCTGCATGGGGGTGAGCACATAGCCTGGCGCAACGGCGCAGACGCGGACTTTGGGCGCAAGTTCCAACGCCATGGACTTCGTCAGCTCGATCACCCCCGCTTTGGTGGCGTTGTAGTCGGCATAGAAGGGATATCCCATCACGCCGTTGGTCGACGCGGTCTGCAGGATCACCCCACTGCCGCGCTGCCACATGTGACGGGCGGCAGTCTGCGCCACATAGAAGACACCGGTAAGATTAACGGCCAGCACCTTTGCCCACTCCTCGGGAGTGATGTCGAGGAACTTGTGACGGATGCTGATGCCGGCGTTGTTGATGAGCACATCGACACCACCCATGACACGGACGGCGTCGGCGAAGGCGGATTCGACCTGCTTCAGGTTAGAGACGTCGGCGTCGAGCGTGCCGGCCAGATCGGGAAGCTCGCGCCGGATACGCTGGCGCGCGGCGGCATCGCGGTCGAGCACGCAAACCGCCGAGCCTTCCTCGAGGAACCGCGCGGCCGTGGCCGCCCCAATCCCGCTGGCTCCGCCGGTGATGAGCACACGCTTCTCTTCCAGTCCGCGCATGGGTCTTTCAAGTCGAGCGGTCAGGATAAAACGCGCGAAGCGCTCGTGGCTAGTAAAGACTTGCCTTTCCCCGACGTCATCCCCGGCGAAGCGTGGAACCTGGCGCGGGCCGGAACCTGCCACCTTCCCCTCACCTGGCTGAACGGCGCCGGTTTCGGACTGACCTCCAAAAGGAGACCCGCCCCTTTACATCATTTTTCCCTGGAAGAAGTAGATCAACTCGATCACCAGAATGATGACCACCATCAATTCGAGCACGAAGGCGCGGCTCTGGTTGAATTGATCGACCATGAAGCGGTAGAGCTCTTCGGCCGTATGCACCTTCTGTGTGACCAGGTCTTTGTAGTCGGGCACGCCGACCTTCGAAGCCGCCAGCTTGTAGAGGCGGGCGGAAAACATGTCGCTCAGGAACTTGATGGCGTTGTCGGCGTGCTCGGTGAGTTCGTTCACGTCGAGCAGCACGGTGTGCAGCTTTGAGGCGGCACGCGCCAGTTTCCAGCGGGCCAGCGTACCCGTGCCCTTATCCATAAAGGCGTAGACGCCCTCGAGCTCCCGGGTCAGCAGCTCATCGTAGTGGCGGAATTCGAGCAGCTGGGAGTTGGCGTATTCGATCAGCTGAATGGCGGTTTCCGCGCCGGCGGCGCTGTCATAGAGGAACGCGGCGTTATAGCCGATCACGGCCAGGTCGTTGACGTAGTAAGAAATGCGCGACTGCAGAATCTCGTTGCGCTCGCCGTCGGAAAGCTGCACTGTCTCGCCGCGCACGATCTGGGCAATCTGTCCGCCTTGCGAGGCCACCAGTTCCGCACCTGAGGGCGATCCCTGGAGCTCACGCACGTGGAAGATGAAGTAGTCTTCGCTCAGCCATTCCTTGTAGGGCTTGACCAGCGCGGGAGCGGCACGCAGCAGCTTTTCGCGCACAATACGCGAGGCGTGTCCGGCGAAATCGATGTCCCAGACCCAGCGGCTTCCCAGGCGGACCAGTTTGTCCCAGTCTCCCGAGAAAGGCAGCTCCAACACCACGCTGAGCACGCCGTAGTCGTAATACTTGATCTGACCTTCCAGGCGTTCCCCGCTCTCGAGGATCAGGGGCTCAACCGGTTCGACGACCGGCGGCCGCTGGTAACGGACGTATCCCGGCGTGGGATGCTTGAAGCTGGGCTGCTGGACGGTACGCGCACCGAAGATCTCGCGCAGCCGATCAAGTCGGATCTCCTCGCAAACATCGAACTGAATCAGCACCAGCACGGCTCCCCGCACCGGAGCTTCGGCCGGAAGGGTGGGCTTGGGCTGCGCCACAGCCTCCGTCAGGGAGGTCTCGGTCAGGGTCAGGGGAGAGTCATTGCGGGTCATGCTGGGTCACCGTTTTCGGCCACCCTGGTAGCAGCAACCCCGGGGACAAGGCCATCCATACTATTTTCCCAGAAACCCGTCAGTATGGGCAGTGGGAACGTAAAGCAAAGAAAACAAGGTTCTTACACACGGCATAAGAGGAAAACACGGTACTTGATTGGCTGAGGTGATGGATCGCAGAGAGCTACAAGTCCGGGGGTTCGTCGTTCCTGCGCTTGCACAGCAGCGGGTACTGCCCTCAGCAACCGCGAACCCTCCGCCAACTACGAGAGCACCAGCGCCACCAGTTTCTTCGACGCCGAGTCAAGCGACCGACACCCCGCCGCGCATGTATATCGAGCTTGGGAATAGGGGTAACTTCGATCTCCCGAAGTCGGTTTTGCCTTCACCCGCGTACATGAATTCGCATGGCCACCGCGTCGTGATGGATCAGGTGATGCTCAAGAGTGTCATTACGGCGTGGCGCAACTCAATGCCCGACCTGAACTTGAAAATCGAAGACACAATCGCACTGGGCGACAAAATAGCCATTCGCCTGACGCTTACAGGGTCCTACCGAGCGATTCTTCTCCCAACGCCGCTCCCCCGGATCGGGTGCCCCTGCGGGAAACATCCAGGCGACGGAAATGCTGATGTTCCTGGTGAAGGATGGCGAGATAAAGGAACTGGGAGGAATATGACGAAGTCGCCATGCGGTCTCAGATGGGGCGGAGTCCGGCGCATCGTCCGGGAGCGGCCGCACTCGGCCCCCGACACTAAGAGCACACCGTTTCCCTCAATGGAGGCCAAAAGTCCCTGCCGATGAGTACTTGCGGCCACTTGCTAATTCCTGCTCCAAGGCGATAGAGTCCCCCACGCATTTGGGCTACCAGGAAGGCCCGTAAACGCATCCATCGGGTCGGCGTGAGTTTTTCCAGGGCCGCCGAAGTAGCACCACGGATGCCCGCATCGCGAACGGAGAGCTCGGCTCAAGAGGCGGGGCCTCTTCTTGCGGAGGCAGTTATGCGCTACATCAGTCTCGTGTTCGTCAGTTTGTTCGCCATCGGATGTGGAGCCGGAAGGGGATTCCACGGTCCCGGCAGCATCGTCCAGAGTTTCTCGTTTCCCTCGATCACCGCATTATCGCCGACGAGCGTTCCCGTCAACAGCGTGCCTTTCACGCTGACAATAAACGGTGAGAATTTCGGAACCGAGGCGGTCGTTTTCTGGAACGGCACGCCGCTATTCACGACCTTCGTAAGCTCCAAGCAGTTGTTGGCAAACCTTACGGATACGAACCTGATGTTTGCGGGCCTGGTGCCCGTCTATGTCCGCACCTCGGGTATGAACTCCAATACGGTTCAATTCAACGTTTCTGTGCAGTAGCGCCTGTGAAATTTTGGCGAGATATTGCGCGGGTTGATGTTTCCAGGGCGGATCGCCGAGACGGTGGAAAGATTCACCATTTCTTCCCTATCAACCGGGACGAGCTCCCACTTTCTCACACGGTCGTCGACTTTTCGATTCAGCTCTGTACGTCGCCCTATGTTTCACGTACGCAATGCGTGCCATAATCTCCCGCGTCATGTGCCAGTCCCGGACTCGTCAGCGCGGCATTCAAATCACGGCTTTCTGTATCCTTCTCCTAGCGACCCTAAGCCCTGATGCTTCTAATCCGGTGGCAGCGCCGGGCCAATCCTCCAATGCACCCGCATGGCGTGCCGATCACCACATGCACCTGGCATCACCCGAGCTGTGCGCGCTGGTAGGCGAGTGTCTAAGGTCCAATAACCCGCCTGCGGTCTTCGCCGCCGATGCGGTACGTGCGCTCGATGAGGCTCACGTTGCCAAGGGAGTGATCTTGTCCTGCGCCTATCTTTTTGGCTTGCCGTCATTACACATAAAGTCCGGCGACCTGGCGGCAATGACCAGGCGCGAGAACGAGTTTACGGCAGCACAGGTGGCGCAATACCCCACCCGCCTTGTCGGATTTCTGTCTGTAGATCCCCTTGCTGACTCCGCCATCGATGAGGTCCGCCACTGGCGCGGAAGCCAGCAGTTGATTGGATTAAAGTTGCACTTCACCGCTTCTGCGGTTGATGTCCGCAATGCTGGGCAGCGCCGTCGGGTCGCGAAAGTAATTCAGGTCGCTGCCGCCGAGGGTCTACCGATGGTGATTCATCTTGGCGGCGGCAAGTTCAACGCTGCCGACGCTGAACTCTTTATTCAAGACATCCTGCCCAGCGCTGGTTCCGCATGGCTCCAGATCGCTCATGCGGGCGGCGGCATGCCGCGGCGAGATGGCAACAACCTGGCGGTGCTGCGCACCTTCGCCGATCACATCGTCCGAGACGACCCGGTGACGCGGAGCGTGCTGTTCGATCTGTCTTACGTGCCTGCTCCGGACGAAACGCCGCAGGCAAGTGCTGCCCTGCTGGAGCAGATGCGGAGAATTGGCATGAAGCGATTCCTCTTCGGATCTGACTTCAATGTCCTCACCCCTCTCGAAGAGATCAAAGACATTGACAGGCTCGGCCTGACCAGGAAGGAGTTGCAGACACTGCGGCAGAACTGCGCCCCGTGGGCTTGCCCATGATCAAGGCCGCATCCCCGGAACCTTGTACGGAGTCTTCCCGGCCACTGCGGCCCATTTGCCTGAATCCGGCTCCCAAGCGCACAATGCTTGGCGACCGTTACGGAGCGCCGCCCCGATGGAGTAGAGGCTATGAGACTGCGAGCTGTTGTGTTCACTATTCTCGTCGGTGTGGTCACGGGCAGGGCGGCGTTCGCTGGCCAATTTCGGAAGCCAGCGCTTTACCCGGTGGGCGTGGAACCACAACAGGTCATCGTCGCAGACTTCAATCACGACGGCAAATTGGACCTGGTTGCCCCCGACTTCACCTCTCTCGACATCAGCGTGCTACTGGGAAACGGTGATGGCACATTCAAACCGGCGATGAAATTTTCGACGACGCTCGATCCGGCGGTGGTTGCGTCGGGCGATTTCAATGGCGACGGCAACCTCGATCTTGCCGTCGCCGAGTATGGACTTAACTCGCAAGTGCTGCAAATCTTTCTGGGCAACGGAGACGGGACGTTTACTTCAGGTTCCTCACAATCGATCCCTGCCCTTCCCTACGACATGACTGTAGCCGACTTCAATGGGGACGGCATCCTGGACCTGGCAATGGCCTGCAACGGTGCCAATGCGGCAGCGGTTTTGTTCGGCAATGGTGACGGCACATTCCAGAATGCCGTGCTCTATGCTGTGCCGCTGCCGGAAAAAGTGCTGGCCGCCAACTTGAACGGAGATAGTCATCCCGACCTTGCTGTGCTTGCCTACTGCGGTCGCAACGTAAAAACCTGCACTTCGGGAGCAGTGGCGGTCCTGCTGAATAAAGGCAATGGCACGTTCGGGCGTCCGCAGTTTTTCAACGTGAAGGGGGTTGGGCCTGATGGCATCGCCGCCACCGACCTGAACCTTGACCACCAGACCGACCTGGTGGTGGCTAACAATAATTTTCAGGGGCCCAGCATCATCTCCGTACTTCTGGGGAATGGCGACGGCACGTTTCAGGCGGCCACGACGTATACCGTGGGATCGGGGCCTGCGGGAATTGCGCTGGCTGACTTCAACCGCGACGGCAACGTTGATGTGGCCGTAGCCAACACCGGTAGCAGCAATCTCAGCCTGCTTTATGGCAACGGCGATGGCACATTTCGGCCAGCCGTGAATTTTGCTTTTGCGTCGGGTTCTCTTCCCATCAGCGCCGCGGCGGCTGACTTTAATGGTGACCTGGTGCCAGATCTGGCGGTCGTTCTCGATTACGCAGACGAGGTAGCGATTCTGCTGAATGCGAGGTAGGAACAGGCTGCCCAGCAGCTTTTGCGCGTCGCAGAAAAGCAATTTCACTCTTTCCCCGGCTTCACGGGCAGGCGGTGCTCGAGCAACCCACGCATAAAGGTCTCCACGTCTGAAGAGGCTGGGCCCGATACCGTGATCCATGTCAGGCAGTAATGTGAACTTAGGATCGCCACCCGCGGCGCGTCTTCCGCCGTCATCCCCAGCCCGTCAGGGCGAAGGATCTGGCGTGGGAAGGAAGGGGCGGGTGCGCGGGGATCCCTCCAGGAAAAATGCCGGCATTCGGGATGGGTCGAGTCTGATTAGCTCCTTTTCCTGGCGAGCACCCACAGCAATCCGGCCCCAGCGGCGAAGGCAGCTACTCCGAGACCTGCTTTTTTCATCGAAGCTTGCGCAGACGCGCGGCGCCGTAAGACCAGACCGCGCTCGGGATAGGCATCGGGAATTTCGCCCTCCATGGCCATCTGGATGATCTCGGCCAGGTGCAGCGCTTGACGGCCGGTCGTCTGCGAGATCTGTTCGCGGCAGCTGAAGCCATCGGCGATGATGAGAGTTTCAGGCGGTGCCTGGCGCACAGCTGGTAGCAGTTCCAGCTCTCCAACGGCCAGCGACACATCGCACTTGTCCTCTTCGAATCCGAACGCCCCGGCCATACCGCAGCAGCCGGGCGCTGGAGCCTGGAAGTCAATTTCCATGCGGCGCAAAACGGCTTCTTCGTCGGTCATCTTCATGATGGATTTGTGATGGCAGTGGCCGTGGATGAGCGCCTGGCGATGGAGCCTGGGCAATCGAAAATGCGAGGCGTGTTTTTCCAGGAACTCGCTGAGGAGAAAAGTCTGTTTCGCCAACCGCTGCGCCCGTTCATCGCGGGGGAAAAGACCGACCAGCTCATCGCGAAACACAGCCGCGCAACTGGGTTCGAGGACCACCACCGGGGTTCCCGCTTCCACCTCTCGGGACATGACATCGAGAATCTCGAGGAGCAGACTCTTGGCACGATCGAGCATGCCCCAGTCGTACAGCGGCCGGCCGCAGCACAGACCGGTGTGGGGAAGCCGGACCTCGAAACCGGCGGCTTCCAGCACGTCCACCGCCGCCTTCAAGGTATCGGGAAAGAAGTAATTGTTGAACGTATCCGGCCAGAGCAACACAGGCCGAGCGCCGACACTTCTCGGGTGCCGCCTGCCGTACCACGCCCGGAAAGTCTGCGGAGCAAAAAGCGGAATCTTCCGCCGGCGCGGCATTCCCGCCAGCAGCTTGGCGATGTCGCGCAGAAACGGCATCTGCGTGGTGAGGTTCACCAGCCCCGGAGCAGCCGACGCCAGGCGGGCCCAGATGTCGATGTTCGCGAACGCATAAGCGCTGCGCGGGCGCAGCTTCCCTTCGTAATAGTGCGAAAGAAACTCCGCCTTGTAGGTGGCGAGATCCACGCTGACCGGACACTCGCTCTTGCAGCCCTTGCAAGCCAGACAAAGGTCGAGCGAATCTTTCACCCGCTCGTCGCGCCAGGCGCCGCGGATCACGTCGCCTTTCATCATCTCCCAGAGCAGGTGAGCGCGGCCGCGCGTCGAGTGTTCTTCTTCGCGAGTGACGCGGAAGCTGGGGCACATGACGCCACCCTCGTAGTGGCGGCACTTCCCCACACCCACGCAGCGCAACATGGCGTGCGCCATGCTCCCGTGATCATTGACAAACTGGAAATGCGTGGGCGGGTCCCAGGGCTTGTATCCCGCGCCGAGACGCAGGTTCTCATCCAGCTTGTAGGGCTCTACCACTTTGCCGGGATTCATTCGCCACTCGGGATCCCAGATGGCCTTGAATGCACGGAAGGCCTCGACCAGTTCCGAGCCGAACATTTTGGGCAGCAACTCGGCGCGCGATTGCCCATCGCCATGCTCGCCGGAGAGGGATCCGCCGTAGCTTACGACCAGGTCGGCGGCCTCTTCGACAAACTTGCGGTACCTGGCGATGCCTTGGGCGCTCTCCAGGTCGAAGTTAGTGCGGCTGTGTACGCAGGCGTGACCAAAGTGGCCGTAGAGCGTGCCTCGGTAGCCGTAGGTGTTCATCAGCCTGCGCAGATCACGCAGGTAGCGACCCAGGTTCTCCGGGGAGACCGCGGAGTCTTCCCAGCCTTCCCAGCTAAGAGGCTCGCCAGGCACGTGAGAGATGACGCCGAGGCTCGACTCCCTCACTTCCCAGACGCGCTTGATCTGGCGCTGGTCGGTAAACAGGTGCACGTTGGGAGGTGTCGGGCTGTGGCCTAACGACGACATCAAGTCTCGGGCTTGCGCTTCAGCTTCAGCGGCGGTTTGTGCGCCGAACTCGGCCAGCAGCCAGCCTCCGCCCGGGGGAAGAAGCGCGAGACCCTCGGAGTTGATGCCCTTGCGCCGCGTGTATTCGACCAGCAGATCGTCAATGCCCTCGAGGCCAATGGGTTTGTGCGCCATGATTTCCGGCACACGGTCGGCGCACTGATAAATATCGGGATAGGCGATGACCAACAGCACGCGTTCCGGCGGGCTCTCGACCAGGCGGCAGGTCGCCTCCAGCACCGTGACACAAGTGCCCTCGGTTCCCACCAGGGCGCGGGCCACGTGAAAGCCGTTTTCCGGCAGAAGGAAATTCAGGTTGTACCCCGAGACGCGGCGGGGAATGTTCGGATAACGCTGGCGGACGAGATCGCCGTAGCGATCGGCGAGCGATTTCAGTGCGCCGTAGATTTCTCCCCGGCGTCCGCCCGCCGCGATGATGCTTTCGAATTCCCCGGGGCTGGTTGCCCCGACCTTCATGCGCAGGCCGTCGTAGGTAAGGACTTCGAGCGCTTCGATGTTGTCGTCGGTCTTGCCCGCCATCACCGAGTGCACGCCGCAGGAGTTGTTTCCGATCATCCCGCCCAAGGTGCAGCGGTCATGAGTGGCGGGATCGGGGGCGAAGGTCAGGTGATGTTTCTCGGCAGCAGCACGGAGATGATCGAGAATCGCTCCCGGCTGCACGCGCGCGAAACGGCGCACGGGATCAATCTCGAGAATCCTGGCCATGTACTTCGACATGTCGAGAACCACGGCCAGGTTGCAGCATTGCCCGGCCAGCGAGGTACCTCCGCCCCGGCAAAGAATGGGAGCGGCGAATTCGCGGGCCAGCGAAACGGTGGCCACGACGTCGGCGGCGTCCGAGGGAACCACCACGCCGATCGGGACCTGGCGGTAACTGGAACCGTCGGTCGAGTAAAGGGCCCGGCTGCCGTCGTCGAAGCGCACTTCGCCACGCACATGTCGGCGGAGTGCGGCGGCCAGGGCGCGGCGATCGACCAGCGCCGTTTTCGCAGCCTGGGCCAATTGCGCAAAGCGATCGGGGGCGGGGGTCGTAGCTAATCCTTGGAATCGTTGTCGGGCACAACCGCGCTGCCGTTCACATTGGCGATGTGAATCATCGTCTTGCTGCCCTGGGGCTCAATGCTGACGGTCATAATGTGATGGTTCTCCACGGAGACCAGGCTGAAGTGACTCCCGGCCGAGGTGGTGAATCTGGCTGTAGGGAATTTCGAGCGGTAGAAGTCGGCGACCTTCTGCGGAGGATCGTCGGATTCGAAATTCGCGGCCACCGTGTGGGTTCCTCCCATGTTGACACGGGCAGCGCCGTTGTCGAGCGCACGCGCGCCGGGGTAGATCTCCACTCCCAGATCCTTGGCCACTTCCTCGGGATTCCTGCTGGTCTCGACACTGCCGAACGGGCTCTCGACTTTGACTCCATCGCGGTTGGTGTCAATGCGGGTGTGGCGCGCAATGCGCAAACCGATCAGCGTTGCAGCCATAGTGGCCAGGATACCCACCACGACAATAGCAGCCACCACAATCAAAACCACCTTGACCGGGTTGCTGCCTGGGACGGGCGGAGCCGCCGGCGGCCCAGGAGCAGACGGGATTCCCGACTGGACCGCGCCGCACCTGGGGCAGAACCTGGCTCCGTCATCTAGATTCGCGCCGCAAGAGTTGCAGAACGCCATACGCACCTCGAAAACCACCTGAAGGCGGAGTATACCGTTTTGCGCTGAAGCACGGGGTGATTTTGCACGGTTCTCCGATTCTTTGACCATCGGCAGAGACGCGAGCGGAGCTGAGTCGTCGCTACGGGACGCGGAAGAAGGGCATTCCCGGGATTGACCTAGGCGAGATGGCGGGTGGCGTAGTCGGTCATGCTGAGGGCCAACAGGATCAGCAGCCAGAACACCGCGCACGCGATCACCACCTTGGTCATCTTCTCGCTGGTGTACTTCACGTGCATGAAGAACAGCGTGACGATGAGCGCCTTGCTGGTGGCGATGACCAGGGCAACGATGGTATTCAGCGGGCCGAGATCGATGGTGGAGACCCAGGCGGTCACGCCGGTGAGGATCAGGAGCAGGATCCAGATCGCGTAGTAGGTCTTGCTGGGGACGATATGCTCAGACATGGCGGCTCACTTAAGCGGTTTGCGATCGATCAAGTACAGCAACGGGAACAGGTAAATCCAGACGATATCGACGAAGTGCCAGTATAATCCGCTGATTTCCACCGGCGCGTAATATCCAGGACCGTAGCGCCCCTTCCACGCCGTATATGTCAGCCATACAAAAATGCCCACACCGATGATCATGTGCAGGGCGTGCAGGCCGGTCATCGCGAAGTAGAGCGAGAAGAAAATCTGTTCGTGAGGCTGATCGATGGGAATCTGGGGATAGTCGCGCACGATGTCGCTGGCATCGAAGGACGCACCGGGAACGTGATGTTCCTTGTACTTGGCGTACCATTCGACGCCCTTGATTCCGAGAAAGACCAGGCCGAACAGAATCGTGAGGGTCAGCAGGCCCACCAGCAACGTGCGCTTGCCCATCTGCGCGGCGCGCACCGACAGGGCCACGGTCAAGCTGCTGCAGATCAGCACGGCGGTGTTCACCGTACCGAGAATCAAATCGATGGAGCGACTGCCGGCGGCGAACTCGTTGGGATAGGCGTGTCGGTAAATCAGATACGCGCAGAACATGCCGCCGAAGAACATGATTTCGGTGGCCAGAAACAGCCACATGCCCAGCGACACAGCGTTTTGCTGCTGGTCCATGCTGGCGAAGTGGTGCTGCAGCCCGGGAGTATGCTCGTCGACCGCGACGGGAGTGTTAGACAACGGCGGCCTCCTCGGGAGCGGGGATCTCATGGTAGTTATAGGCTTCCCAGGTGACTTCTGGAAGCTGATCGAAATTGAAAGTCGGCGGCGGCGAACTGGTCTGCCATTCGAGGCCGGCGGCGCCCCAGGGATTGGCGGATGCCACCTTGCCGTAGCGCATGGACCACAGGAAATAAACCATGGGCAGCAGGTAGCCGACAGCAAGAATGGTCGAACCCGCCGTCGAGAGCACGTTCAGCACCTGGAACTCCGCCGGGTACTGCCAGTAGCGCCGGGGCATGCCCAGATAGCCAAGCACAAATTGCGGGAAGAAGGTGAGGTTGAAGCCGATGAAGACGATCAACGCGGCCAGGCGTCCCCAGCCTTCGGGGTACATGCGGCCGGAGATTTTTGGCCACCAGAAGTGCATGCCCGCCATATAGCCCATGACGGCTCCGCCGACCATGATGTAGTGGAAGTGGGCGACGATAAAGTAGGTGTCGGTAACGTGGACATCAATTCCCAAAGCGGCAAGGAAGAGCCCGGTAAGTCCTCCCATGGTGAAAAGGCCGATGAAGCCGAAGGCGTAGAGCATGGGGGTGGTGAAAGAAATCGATCCCTTGTAGAGCGTCGCCGTCCAGTTGAACACCTTGATCGCAGAGGGCACCGCGACCAGGTAGCTGAGCATCGAGAAGATCAGGGCGGAGTAAACCGAGATGCCGGCGACGAACATGTGGTGCGCCCACACCAGGAATCCCAGCACCGCGATTCCGATGCTCGACATGGCGACGAATGCATATCCGAAGATGCGCTTGCGGGCGAAACAGGCGATGACCTCGGTGACCGCGCCCATGGAGGGCAGAATCATGATGTAGACGGCGGGATGCGAATAAAACCAGAACAAGTGCTGGAACAGCAGCGGGTCGCCGCCGCGTGTGGGATCAAAGATGCCGAGGTGGAAGGCGCGTTCGAAAACCACCAGCACCAGGCTGATGGCCAACACCGGAGTTCCCAGCAACTGGATGATGCTGGTGGCATAGTGCGCCCAGATAAACAGCGGAAGGCGGGACCAGGTAAGACCCGGGGCGCGCATGCGGTGGATGGTGACGACAAAGTTCAATCCGGTGAGGATGGAAGAGAATCCCGCGACGAAGATGGACAGGCCGGCTTCGACCACCTTGGTGTTACTGAAGGCGGTGCTGAAGGGAGTATAGAAGGTCCATCCGGTATCGGCGCCGCCGGTGACGATGGCGTGGAGCATCATGATGCCGGCGATGATGTAGAGATACCAGCTCAGCAGGTTGATGCGAGGGAAGGCCAGGTCCTTGGCGCCGATCATCAGCGGCACGAGGAAATTTCCCAGCACGGCCGGAATCGAGGGGATGAGGAAGAAGAACACCATCACCTGGCCGTGCATGGTGAACAGCTTGTTGTAGGTGTCGGCCTGGACCAGGTCGCCGGCGGGAGTGAGCAATTCGAGGCGGATCAACAGGGCGAACAGGCCCCCGATGAAGAAAAAGAACGTGATCGAAACCAGATAGAGCAGGGCGATGCGCTTGTGATCTGTGGTGAGCAGCCAGGAGCGGATGCCGTACTCCTTGTTCAGATAGTGTTCGTGTTCGACGGCCGGTAACGCTGCGGTTGCCATTGCCATTGACCCTTATTTCTGCGGTCGCGCACCGGCCGGCTTGGCTGCGGCAGCGCCCGCTGCAGGCTGGCTGAGCGACTTCACATACGCCACCAGCGCATTCAACTGTTCTTCACTCACCATTCCCTGAAAGGTCGGCATGATGGGCTTGAATCCCGCCACTATCTTGGCGGCCGGCGAGAGGATGGATTCGCGTACGTAGTTCTCATCGGCCATCAACGTACGCCCATCCTCGAGCCGCACCGGCTTGCCGAAAACTCCGGCCAGGTTCGGGCCGCGCCCCTCGGTATCGGAGCGGTGGCAGGTGGAGCAGCCCAACTGCTGGAAGAGTGCTTCTCCGGTTTCCGCCAGGGTTCCGGAGGCGCTGCCGCCGCTCAACCAGGCCTGATATTGTGCCGGTTCCATCACCACCACCTGGCCGATCATGCCCGAGTGCTGGGTGCCGCAATATTCGGCGCAGAACAAGTGATAGGTTCCAGGCTTGGTGGCATGAAACCACGCCGTGGTGTAACGCCCGGGAAGAACGTCCTGCTTGATGCGGAACGCGGGAACATAGAAGCTGTGGATCACGTCCTGCGAGGTCATGATCATCCTCACGTTCTCGCCCACGGGGATGTGCAGTTCGTTGATCTCGCGCGCGCCTTCCTGGTGCTGCAACTTCCACATCCATTGCTTGGCCACGACGTAGACATCGGTGGCCCCCTGCGGTGGAGTGCGTTCCTGGAAATAAATCGCCGCTCCCCAGAGGAAAATCACCATGAAGATGCCCAGGGGCACAACCGACCAGGTGACCTCCAGGGGAGTAGAACCCTCGATCTGCTCGGCTTCAACTCCACGCCGCCTGCGGAAGCGGACGGCGAACACCACAATCATGGTAAAGATGGCAAAGCTCATCAAGGTCGACAGCACGACCAGGAACACATACAGCGCGTCGACGTTCCCGGCCATCGTCGAGGCCTTCACCGGCCAAAGTGGAAAAGTATCAAACATAATCTATGTGGCTCGTGGAGCTCCGTCGAGCCCGGGGCTCGCCGGACCGCGGCGGAACAGAATCAGCAACAGCCCGCCCAGAATCAGGATGGTGGCCGCCGCCGAGAGCTGCAGAATGCGGCTGATGATAGCCCCATATTTCCCGGT
>DATFTE010000154.1:0-3105 GCA_035262225.1 Terriglobales bacterium | reverse complement strand
CTATCATCACTTCACATCGTACCCGCTGATGGAGCCCCGGAGGCAGTCCAAGCTGCTGATTCTTTACTCGGACCGAGTTTTGATGACCCACAAGGATCCTTGCCCGGCACTTTGATGGGACGGCCATTGGCATCGATGCCGCTGGCCCAGGTCAGGTTGTCGATGAGTTTGGTCGCGCGCAGGAACTCTCCCGTGATGCGATCCAATATGTAAAAGAAGCCGTTGCGGTTCGCGTGAACCACGACCTTCCGAGGCTTGCCCTGCCACTCCAGATCGAGCAGGATTGGCCAACTCTGTGCGTCCCAGTCGTGCGTGTCGTGTGGCGTGAACTGGAAGTGCCACTTCATTTTGCCGGTGTCCAAATCCAGCGCGAGCAGGGACGACGTGTATAGATTGTCCCCCTCCCGCCAGACGCCGTTGAAATCGGGCCAGGCGTTGCCGGTTGTCCAGTAGACGGTGTTCAAATCTGGATCATAGGTGCCGGAAAGCCAAGTGCCGGCGCCGCCCCATTCGAGAAGGCCGCCCCAGGATTCGGAGCCTGGCTCACCCTTAGCAGGGATCGTGTAGGTCCGCCAGAGTTCCTCACCGGTTGCGGCTGACAGCGCCGCGACGGAGCCACGGATTCCGCTATCTCCGCCGGATGTGCCGATCAGAATCTTGTCCTTTGCGATGAACACGGGCGCGGTGGAGGTCACACCATCCGCCAGGTTGCCGAATTTTTTGCCGAAGATCACGGCGCCGCTGCGCCGGTCGAGCGCCGTCAGATAGTTGTCGGCGGAAGTGAAATAGATTCGATCGCCCAGGATCCCCACTCCTCGATTGGCGCCCTGGCGCGCGGCTCGCGTATCCGAATACTTCCAGATCAACCGGCCAACCCGGGCGTCAATCGCGTACACGTTATTCCCGTTGGTTACGTACATCACTCCTTCATACACGATCGGCGTCGTCTGCATGGCGCGCGCATCGGGGACGTGGTAAATCCACTTTGGGACGAGCGAGCCTGCGTTTTGCGGCGTAACCTGACGTCCCGGCGCGTACCTCCAGCCGTTGTAACTTCCGGCGTAGGTAAGCCAGTTCTCGCCTGGACCCTTCAGGATGTCCTCGAAACGAACCTGGGCGGCTCCGCCGAGGCAAACAAGCGCCATTAACACCAGGACGCGGTTCATTTGTTCGGCACCTCCGATGAAGCCCGCGGACGCAGGGCTTGTCGTGCCAGAAAAGCATAAAGATCTTGCAATTCCTGGGCAGAGAGCCGACGGCCATAGTCATCCGGCATGAGAGAACGGGCGGAGATTGTCAATTGCTCGATGTCCAGCATGGAGACGAGATGCAAATTGCCTTCCCGGTCCAGCACCTGCAACGAGTAATTGTTCCGATTGCGAGCAAGGCCCTGAATCTCTTTTCCGTTCTTGAGCCTGACGGATATGCCTTCCTGGCCTGCCAACTGGAGACGCTGGAAAGGCCCGACGACCGCTTCCTTGATGAGTGCAAGCGGACGGGTGGCGCCGACGTCGGTCAAGTCGGGTCCCATGCGTCCACCGTGGCCGCGGATGGAATGGCAGTTCGAGCAACCGGCCTTCGTGCCGCGGAAAACCCGCTCGCCGGCTTCGGGATCTCCCGGAACGTCATTGTCGCTCGCCGGACCCGTCATTGCTTTCACGTATGCCACCAGATTCCAAGTATCTTCATCCGACAGGCTGGTGGGGGGCATGTCGGTACCCGGCAGACCCTCGCGGATGGTGCGGTGGATCGCCTCGTCGCTGAGAGGATGCCAGAGTGCGCGCTTGACCAAGTTGGGTCCGCGGCCTCCGTTTCCGTCCGGGCCATGACACCCCGCACAAGATGTGACCCAGAGCTTTGCTCCTGCAGCAATGGCCTTGGGATTGCCAATCGCGGAATTCTTGGCGTCGTTGAGATACTGACCGTGCTGCGCCATCAGGCCACCAGAAAGCAGAAGGCCGACGAGAAGGGCGAAACTTCGGGGACATCTTGCCATAGTGGTATTCGATCAATCATATTCCAATCGCATGGAAAGCCGGCACAGCACAACAGGCGGTGGCTTTCATGCTGCGAACGCCTGACCCGGGGCGGCAGGGTGCGTGATTCCGATGTTCAAACGCCTGACGCTCCGTCAAGCGCGGGGTGTAGAGTCTACCAGCTCGAGAGCCTGGAATCGGGGTGGCCGGCGTTTTTCCGAATTCTCGAACTGTACCTCTCGCGATTCCGCGGACAACGGTGCTCGTGCTCAATGTGATGAGCATTGTACCGGGTCCGGAAGAGCCGGTTTGGAAGTCTCTGAGCAGCGCGCCGCTGAAGGGTACAGTGGAAATGATGAGAGACTCAGATCACGCATTCAAGCTGGTTCGGCTGGAGGCGCCCGCGCCGGGATTCGCGATCCTGAACATTTGTGGTATGGGATCGCAGGTGATGGCGGGGATCACCTTTTATTTGTATGGGGAGCAGGGCACGGCCGCAGCGGCGCGCGACGAGGGGGTGGTGGCAGGCAAGGATGAAGGAGCAGTTTCCAACTGCGGCTTGAGGAACGGCCGGTGTGGGAGCGGACAGAGCCGGCGACTTTCGGGGGGTGCGGGGCACGACAACTTCGCCGCCGGCGTAGCCGCCTTCAGGGCCGAGGTCGATCACGTTGTCGTCTTGATGAGATCGAGGTGGTGCTCGATGACATCACTGGCTGCCCGGCGTCATCTTCTTGGCGACGAAGGGCAGTTCGGCAAAGAACGCGCCGCCTTCTTTCGACGGATATCTTGAGGATGTCGGTGATGGTCTTGCCGCGGAGGGCGACTTCCAGGGGCTCGGCGCCGAAACGCGCACCATTTGCAAACGCCGCAAGTGACTTTCGACGTCGGGCATGAAGTAGAGCTGGGTGGTGATGACGTCTTCGCCCTGTCACTCCTCGCAGCGACCGCCCTTGACGTTGAAGCTGAAGCTGCCGGGTTTGAAGCCACTGTGCCTATCGTAAATCACATTCACGGCCGGAACCTGCCCACGCAGACAAATGCGAATCATAAGTTCGGGGCACGATTCCCCCGAAGCATCGAAAAACACGAGAAAATCCGCGACGGCCACAGAAAAAAGGTCTAGTCTCGC
>DATFTE010000153.1:0-3350 GCA_035262225.1 Terriglobales bacterium | reverse complement strand
TATCCCAGGCGAACCAGTAGTAGCGCACTACGCCCTCGCTTTCCTGAAGAATGTAGTGTCGTGCCAGGAACGCGGCGCGCAGGTCAGGATCGGTAAAGCCATTGCCGCTGGTGTCTCCCCAGCTGCCTTCGGTGCACCATAGCGGCTTGCTGGTCTGGCCGTAGATCACCAGCTGCGCCTTCAGATTCTCGACCAGGGGAACGATATCTTCCGGCTGCGGCCACACCCCCCAGGTGCTGCTCCAGCTATAGCCGTGAAAACTGATAATGTCGGCATACTGTCCGCCGCCCAGGGCAAGGTACGGTCCCATCCAGTTGGCCACGCCGTGGATTCCCGTCGAGGGCGAGGGCGTTGTGACCAGTGCGGTAGGATCGATGGACTTGATAATCCCGTATGCGTCCTGAGCCATGCGCAGCATCTGGGCGTCAGTTCCCTGCCAGAAACCCGGAACCGTAGGCTCATTCCACATCTCCCAGTACTTGATCTGTCCGGCAGCGTGCGTGACGATCGCGGTCACATAATCCTTGAAGTGCTGGTCGGTGCCGCTGCCGTCGGCGTTCACATCGTTCGGAGCCACGCAGGAACCCGCGGGCGAGCCTGAGCTGCCGCACACCAGGCCGGGATTGGAAGACGCCCAGCCGGGCACCATGCCGAAGGTGTAGATCAGATCAAGGTTGCTTGCCTGCGCGGTCGCGATCCACTTGTCGAGCGCCGTAAAGTCGTAGACGCCCTGAGCGGTATTCATCAGGTCCCAGTAAGTGCCGGTGTCCCACAACCGCAAGCCAACCACCGGAACCGTCGGCACGTCGAAGTGGCTGTGTGTGGTCATGGAGAAAAGAGTCGCGGGCACGGGAACTCCCGCCGACTGGTCGGTGACGGTCACGGCGGCATTGGCCTGAACCCCGCGACTGGCGGTGATGGTGGCCGTTCCGGCCCCGACCGCGGTGACCAGCCCCGCACTCGTGACGGTGGCAACGGCGGGCGCGGACGAAGTCCATTGCACATGGGAGGTGACGGTATGTTGCAGGTTATCGCTGCCCTGTCCGCTTGCCGTCAGTTGCGACGAACTGCCCGTCTGGAGCGAGACGGTGGCGGGCGAGATCTCCATCGAGACCAGGGTGTAATGTCTCGGGTTGTGGAGTTGTTGAATGGGTGTCCGCGAAACTCCTTGCGGATGGATCAGCTGGGTCTGCGCTTGCGCGGGACCTGCTACGGCCGGGCACAGCCGGAGCAAAAGTGTGAGCAAGAAAGCGGCCTTCCGTCTGGGGGTCACGGATATCCTCCTCAACGAAAACGTGTTGACAAGCTGGCGCTGTCATGGAGAGTACGGCGCCCGGGAACCGTAACCAAGGTCACGAAAGGAGTAAAGGTAACCGGCACCTGCAGGAGGTGGCCGCCTGGCAAGGAGAACAACCCTGGCAATGTCTCCCGGTAACCTCGACGGGAAGATGGTGGATCTGCTGCATTGAGGACAAACCCTATCGGCTGCCCGTTTCAAGTTCCCCACGTCCAGGCGGAGTCCAATTGCTCATCGGAGGCGCCACGTCTGCGGGGGTGATCATCCAGAATGGGGAAGTCGCAGTCCTTCCTCCGCGATTCATCATCGGATCGAGCCGATCCTTTCGGGACGTCCATCAATCACTACTGCAAATGGCCGGGGGTGGTCGACGTCCATGCGGGCTCGTATTCGATCAACTTCTATGACTCCGGCAACTGGTCCAACGAACGGGACCAATACGTTGGACTGAGATTTCAAATCGACGGCGAGGTCCATTATGGCTGGGCGTGACTCAACAGCGATTCGTACTCCGTAATCCGCCACCGCCTGGTGCCCGAATGCTGCCTCGGCAAGGTGAAAGTCAACCTGAGCGGCTACGCCTATGAAACCAACCCCGGTCAATCCATAGCTGCCGCAGACACGGGTGGCGCAGAGACTTCATCGGACCCTGGCGCGGACAGGCGAACTCCGGGCACCTTGGCACTCAGGTGCCGTCGCAAGGCAGCGGTAGAACCGCACGGCTCCAACATCTGTTGCAACTCCGACGCCCGCGCTGCTCCGGCTCGGAAACCGGATTCCGCCCCTTCGCCCATGCTTGCTCTCGACGTTGATTTATTCGCCAGGCTTGTCAGGACCCGTGATTGTGACCGATTGCACCTTGGTTTTCCACAGCTGCTAAGGCTTTCCGCTT
This sequence comes from Terriglobales bacterium, assembly GCA_035262225.1. Classification (GTDB taxonomy): domain Bacteria; phylum Acidobacteriota; class Terriglobia; order Terriglobales; family Acidobacteriaceae; genus DATFTE01. The sequence continues at coordinate 1,161 of DATFTE010000153.1, read as the reverse complement.
ATTGTCCCCTCCAGGTGGCGCCGTTATCTTGACGCCACTCGTTCTTCCTCGGGCAAACCGAAAACAAGCTGCAGAACTACGATTCTGCGGCAGGCTGGTTTTGCGTCCGGTTTCCCTGGTCCACTCACACATGCTTGCTCAGCAGGAGACTCCATGTGCCTCTAAAAAGGAAGACTACCTACCTCCTCATCTCCGCTTTCATCTTCTCTTTCGCCCTGACTGGCAGCAAGCAATCCACCGCACAAACGGATGTGGCCGGACAGGATTCCGAGACCACTCCCCAGAACCGCCGCCGACCTGGGCTTCCTCCAGTCCCGTCAACCCTGTTTTCGATGACGGCCCACGAACGGGTTAACTGGCCGAGCGTGACCGTGTACGGCATGCGGCTGTGGGACACCGGCACTTACTGGTACCTGATGAACACATCGCAGGGCGTCTACAACTTCACCGCGCTTGATCAATGGATCGCATCGGCACAGGCAAACGGAGTCGACCTTATCTATACCTTCGGAGAGGTCCCGGCGTGGGCCTCATCCGATCCCGACCTGGTGTGCGGCACTTCAGGCGCGCCCGCGGGTTCTTGTGCGCCTCCGAACGACGTGAACGCCGATGGAAGCGGCACCGACCAGCACTTCAAGGATTACGTAACTGCCATCGTCACCCACGTGGCGGGCCAGATCAAGTACTGGGAGATGTGGAACGAACCCACGGTGCCCGGCTACTGGCAGGGAAACGACGCGCAGATGTTGCGCATGGCAATGGATGCGTACGGAATTATCAAGGCCATTAATCCCAACGCGATCGTGACTACACCCTCACCGTCCACCGGAATCCACGGCGTGGCCAACTGGATGGGACCGTACCTTGCCCTGGGCGGCGGACAGTATGCCGACATCATCAGTTTTCACGGCTATAGCTGGAGCAGCACCTGGGGGGTGTGGCCGCAGCCGGAAGATATCGTTCCCCTGGTCGAGAACCTGAAGGCGCAACTGGTGATCTACGGCCAGACCCGGAAGCCGTTATGGTGCACCGAAGGCAGCTGGGGAGACACCAGCGGCAATGGCTTTACCGATCCTGACCTGCGCGCCGCGTTCCTGGCACGACACTACATTCTTCAGGAAAGCGAGGGCGTAGTGCGCTACTACTGGTTCGCCTGGGATA
>DATFTE010000152.1:0-28568 GCA_035262225.1 Terriglobales bacterium | reverse complement strand
CCCGTTCCGCGGCCACAAAGTAACGCCGACCCTCGAACCCGGCCACCGCCGCCCGACCCTGTCCTGCCAGGTGCTGAAACAAAACCTCCCACGCCGGATCCAGGCAGGGACGGGTCTCCTGACCTGCGGGGTCGAGCGCAGCTCGACCCTCTGCCGGCAGCGCGACCAGCGTATGCAGCACGTCGTGCAATTCGTCGGCATCGCGTACATCCGGCCACCCTTCTTCCCGCACCTGCGCGATCGCCGCCGGATCCAGCCTGCCCACTTCTTCCAGCACCGATTCCGGCAGAATCCGCCGCATCTCCACCGCCCGCGCCCGCCGCTCCTCGAGCGGCGCGTCGTCCAGGTAGGCATACGGATTTGCATTCAGGATTTCGTGCGAGAACTGCGACGGTACCGGTGTGTCCACGGCGATGCAACGGACCTGCCCGGCCTCTATTTTTCGCAGCAGGTCTTTCAGACCATCCAGGTCCATCGCCTCGGTGAGCACATCTTTCATGACCTCCTTCACCAGCGGATGGTCGGGAATCCTGATGTCCCCATCGACGTTTTCCTGGCAAGCGGCCACCTCCGGAAACACCGAAGCCAGCAAATCATCGGAACGAATGCGCTGAATCTGGGGGGGAATTTTCTTCCCGCCTTGAAAGCGCAACAAGGCCAGCGAGCGGTTCGCATCCCACCGCCAGCGCGTGCCGAAGATCGGCGAGGCCAGCGCTGCCTGCTCCAGCAGTTCCTCGACCGTCTCGACGTTCAGGAAATGAAATACGTCCGCGAGCGGGAAGCTGTGCTGCTCGGCCAAGGCAATGTTTAGTCCGTTATCGGTGGCTGCCGCCTGCAGCTCAAAGTTGAACCCCCGGCAGAAGCGCTTGCGCAGCGCCAGTCCCCAAGCCTTGTTGATCCTTCCTCCGAAAGGCGCGTGGATCACCAACTGCATGCCGCCACCCTCGTCGAAGAACCGCTCGGCGATGATCGTCTCCTGCGTCGGCACCGCGCCCAGCACCGCCCGGCCTTCGAGAACGTACTCGACCGCCTGCTCGCCCCCGGCATCGTCCACACCACACTCTCGTTTCAGCCACGAAACCGTGTCGGCTACTCCCGGGATCGCCTGCGACACACCGACAGGCGAAACTCCCGCCAGACGCTCACTGATCTCCCGACGCAACTCGCCCACGCCAAAGGAAAGCTCCTGGGTGCGCGCGGGCGCCTCTCCCAGCCAGAAAGGAACACTGGGAGGCGCACCATGCGCGTCCTCCACCAGCACTCGCCCCGACTTGCCTTCCACCCGCCGGATGCGCCACGAGGTGTTGCCCAGTAGAACAATGTCTCCGGCGTTGCTCTCGACGGCGAAATCCTCATCCAGCGTTCCAATCACCGTTCCTTCCGGCTCGGCCACCACGTTGAACAGAGCCGTCTCGGGAATCGCCCCGCCGCTGGTGATGGCCGCCAGCCGGCTGCCGCGCCGCGCCCGCAATCGTCGATTCACCCTGTCGCGATGCAAATACGCTCCGTACCGCCCCCGCCGCGCCGCGATCCCTTCCGACAGCATTTCCAGAACCGCGTTGTACGTCTCGCGCGAAAGGCTGCGATACGGATAAGCCCGCCGGACCAACTCGAACAACTCGTCTTCATCCCACCCCGGGTCTTCCTGGGTGACGCTGGTTTGAGTCGGAACCGGCTGTGTGGGGACGGGCGCCCTCGCCCGTCCGGGCGAGCCAGGCTCGCTTGGCCCCGCGGCGCACGCCGCCACAATCTGCTGCGCCAGAATGTCCAGCGGAGCCTCGGGAATCATCAGCCGGTCCAGTTCTCCGCGCTGCACGGCCCGCACCAGGGCCGCGCATTCGATCAACTCATCCCGCGTCGTGGCGAAGAACCGACCCTTCGGAACCGCTCCGCGCCAGTGTCCCGAACGCCCCACCCGTTGCAGAGCAACCGCAATGGCCCGCGGAGAGCCAATCTGTACCACCAGATCCACCGTGCCAATATCAATGCCCAGCTCAAGCGATGCCGTTGCAACCAGAACCCTGACCTTGCCTTCTTTCAGCTTCTTTTCCGCGTTTAACCGTAGCTTGCGCGACAGGCTGCCGTGGTGCGCTGCCACGTTCTCTTCCCCCAGCCGCTCACCCAGGTGGTGTGCCACGCGTTCCGCCATCCGACGCGTGTTGACGAAGACCAGCGTCGAGCGATGCTGTTTCACCAACTCCACCAGCCGGTTATAGATTTCCTCCCACATCTCGTTGGTGGCAATCGGCCCCAGCGCGCTCGCCGGTACCTCGATCCCCAGGTCAAGCTTTCGCTTGTGACCGACATCAACGATGACCGGATCCGGACGCCCGTTCCCGGTAAGAAAGTGCGCTACTTCCGCGATGGGTTTCTGTGTGGCCGACAAGCCGATGCGCGCCGCCGGGCGGTGGGTCAACGCCTGCAGCCGCTCCAGCGATAGCGTCAGATGCGCTCCGCGCTTGTCGTCCGCCACGGCATGAATTTCATCCACGATCACCGTTTCCACGTCGCGCAGAATGGCGCGGCTGCGCTCGGCGGTCAGCAGAATGTAGAGAGATTCCGGCGTGGTCACCAGGATGTGCGGCGGCCGTTTCAGCATTGCCCGCCGCTCCGGCATCAGCGTATCGCCCGTCCGCACGGCGGTGCGGATCTCCGGCATCAGCAGCCCGCGCTCTCCGGCCATCTGCAGGATTTCGCCCAACGGCACTTCTAGGTTTTTCTGGATGTCGTTGCCCAGCGCCTTCAGCGGCGAGACGTAGAGAACCTCCGTCCGGTCCTTCAAATCTCCTTCCAGCGCCTTGCGCACCAGCCGGTCAATGCAGGCCAGAAAGGCCGCCAGAGTTTTACCGGACCCGGTGGGAGCCGAGATCAGGGTGGTGTAGCCGGCGAGAATCGGCGGCCAGCCCAGTTCCTGCGGCTCGGTCGGAGTCCCGAACCGCCAGACAAACCATTCCTGAACCAGGGGGTGCGCCCAACCAAGAGCAGACATCCGGCAATTTTACCGGGCACATCCGGGTCTTCGCAAATTCTTCGCCAGGCGATCGACCGGCGATCGGGATGAAGGATTCACGTCAGAGGAAGGCTGTCACGATCCTTGACACATACGGCACAGAATTCCACAGCTTTCATCCCGCCGTAACAAACCTTTAAACGAATATTCAACTCCGGTTCACCAAGCCGAAAGGGGCAGGCCCGAGCCTTTAGCAGGCTTCGCGAAGCTAATCGTTTTTTCTGGAGGATGCACAATGCAGTCTGGAAACTATTCTCGCGGTATCTGGCAGCGTCTGGGTGTGGGCACCACGGTGCTCGCAACCGTGATGAATCTGCTGGCTCCCACCACCGCGGCCGCCAAGCCCCTTAAAGCCAGAGACACTGTGACCGCCACTCCGATTCAGCACGTCATCGTAATCGTCGGAGAAAACCGTACCTTCGATCACCTGTTCGCGACCTATCAACCGCCCGCCGGTCAGACGGTGAACAATCTGCTTTCCGAAGGCATCATTAACGCCGACGGAACCCCCGGTCCCAACTTCTCTTTGTCCGCCCAGGACAAGGCCAGGGTCTTCGGCGTATACCAACTGGCTCCCCAGCAGAAGGTTCCCTGGAAGACCCTCCCCCCGACCAACGTGCAGTTTGCTCCCACCAACCCGAGTGATTCCACTCCCGCGCCCTTCCAGACCATCGCCGCCGCTGAGGCCGCTGAACCGGGCCTGCTTTCGAGCGACTACGTGCTGCTGACCACCGGAGCCACGGGATTGGCTTTCGGTTCCGTCGATACCCGTATCAAGAACGTTTATAACCTGGCAAACGGGCCCTACCAGATCACTCCCGGCGTCACCTACGATGAGTACGCCGGCAGCCCGGTGCACCGCTTCTACCAGATGTGGCAACAGGCCGATTGCAACGTGAAGCAGGCCACTGCCAACAACCCCAGCGGTTGCCTTGCCGATCTGTTTCCCTTCGTCGAAGTTTCCATCGGTGCCGGTACCAACGGCGCCACCCGGCCGACGCCGTTTACCTTCGAGTCGACCTTTGAGGGTTCCATCTCGATGGGCTTCTATAACATGCAGCAGGGGGACGCGGCTTATTTCAACTCCCTCGCGCAGACCTACGCCATGTCCGATAACTATCACCAGCCGGTGATGGGTGGAACCGGCGCCAACAGCTTCATGCTCGGCTCCGGCGACGCCGCCTGGTACAGCGACGGGAATGACAATCCGCTGACTCCGCCCAGCAACCAGATCGAGAATCCCAACCCGCAGATGGGAACCAACAACTGGGCGGTGCAGGACGGCTACAGCGGCGGCACCTACAGCGACTGCTCCGACAACACCCAGCCGGGCGTGAAGAGCATCCTCCTCTACCTGAGCTCGCTGCCCTACCAACCGAACCCGAACTGCGCTCCCAACACGTACTATCTGCTGAACAACTATGCCCCCGGCTACTACGGCGACGGCACCGTAAACACCAACGAGTTCGTGATTCCCCCTTCCAGCGTTCCTACCATCGCCGACTCCCTTAACGTGGCGGGCGTTTCCTGGAAGTACTATGGCGACGGCTGGGACCTCTACCTGCAGGATCCCACTTACTCCAATTCGTGGAACGCCTACTGCGACATCTGCAACTTCACGCAGTATGAAACTTCCATCATGACCAACGCCACCCTGCGCCAGGAAAATGAGAGAGATGTCACCGATTTGTATAACGACATCTATAACGGAACGCTGCCAGCCGTTTCTTTCGTGAAGCCCTCGGGCTTCGTCGACGGCCACCCGGCCTCGTCGAAATTCGATCTGTTCGAAGCCTTCAGCAAGAAGATCATCACCGAGGTGCAGGCCAATCCCACGCTGTGGGCCTCTACCGCCATCTTCATCACCGTGGATGAAGGCGGAGGCTACTATGACTCCGGCTACATCCAGCCCATCGACTTCTTCGGCGACGGTACCCGCATCCCGATGATCGTCGTCTCCCCGTTCTCAACCGGTGGAACGATTTCGCACACCTATGCGGACCACGTTTCCATCCTCAAGTTCATCGAACACAATTGGGGACTGTCGGCCGTCTCCGGCCGCAGCCGCGACAATCTCCCCAACCCGACTGTTGGATCGAATCCCTACATTCCCACCAACAGCCCGGCCATCGGTGATCTCACGGATCTGTTCAACTTCGCTGGCAAGCGAAAGTAGTTAGCCGGAGGAAAAGGCGGCGTCCGAGGAGGGCAACCTCCAGGGGACGCCGTTTTTTATGCGGTGAACCGCGTCCCGGCAGGAACCTCCTCCCGTCTGCTAACCTAAGAGCGGAACGCCTCTCATGCCGACCGCCGATCCCACCCAGCGTTTCTCCTCCCGCGTCGACAACTACGTGCGTTACCGTCCCGGGTATCCGGCCGAGGTGCTTGCGCTTCTCGAAGAGCAATGTCGCCTCACGCCGGACAAGGTTGTGGCCGACATCGCTTCCGGCACCGGCCTCTGGACACGTCTGTTGCTGGAGAACGGCAACCCCGTGCTTGGCGTTGAACCCAACCAGGATATGCGCAACGCGGGCGAAGAATTCCTTCGGGGTTACCCGCGATTCACCAGCGTGGCCGGCGCCGCCGAGGCCACCAGCTTGCCCGACCGCAGCGTCGATATCGTCACCGCCGCCCAGGCCGCTCACTGGTTTGATCGCCCGCGCGCCCGCTGTGAGTTCGTCCGCATTCTCAAACCCGGGGGATGGACCGTACTGCTCTGGAACGAACGCCTCACCGATTCCACCCCCTTCCTGCGCGCTTACGAGCAGCTCCTCGTCGACTTCGGCACCGACTACAAGGAAGTCCGCCACGAACGCACCACTGCCGAAATCCGCGGCTTCTACGCCCCCTCGTCCTATCAGGAAGCGGTGTTCCAGTACCGGCAGGGGTTCGACTATGAAGGCCTGGAGGGCAGATTGCTCTCCTCGTCCTACACCCCGCAGCCGGGCCATGCGAAGTACGCGCCCATGTTGCAGGCATTGCGCCGCATTTTCGATCAGCACCAGCGCGGCGGCCAGGTGCACTTCGACTACAACACGCGCGTGTTCTATGGAGTGCTGTGAGACATTGCTGACTCTTGATTTTTGATTGAAAAACCGCAGACCTTCGACTCAACAAGCGACAGTCAAAGATCAACCATTTCCCAGGAGGGCTCTTTGTCCAGCAATAAGTCCTTCCACATGTCCCCCGAAGATTTTCGCCGCCACGGTCACGCGGTCGTCGACTGGATCGCCGACTATTACGCGAGGATCGAGTCGTACCCCGTGCTCTCCCAGGCCAAGCCAGGCGAGATCCGCGCCTCGCTTCCGCCCGATCCTCCCGCACACGGCGAAGCCTTCGAAACGATGATGGCCGACGTCGAGAAACTCATCCTGCCCGGCGTCACTCACTGGCAGTCGCCCAACTTCTTCGCTTACTTTCCCTCCAACGCCTCCGCGCCCGCCATTCTCGGCGACCTGCTCTCCTCCGGGTTGGGTGTGCAGGGCATGCTCTGGGCCACCAGTCCCGCCTGCACCGAACTTGAAACCCATGTGCTCGACTGGCTTGCCCGCATGCTGGCCTTGCCGGAGAAGTTTCTCTCCACCTCGACCGGCGGCGGCGTGATTCAGGACACGGCTTCGAGCGCCTCCCTCTGCGCGCTGCTCGCCGCCCGTGAGCGGGCAACAGGTTTCACCAGCAACGAATACGGCTGTGACCGCAAGCTGGTCGCCTACACCTCAAGCCAGGCACACTCTTCCATCGAGAAAGACTGCAAGATCGCGGGCCTTGGCCGCCGGAACCTGCGTCTGATCGATGTAGATGACAGCTTTGCCATGCGCCCCGACGCGCTTGCCCGCAGCGTGGCCGAAGACAAGCGCGCCGGGCTGGTTCCGTGCTTCGTGTGCGCCACCGTCGGCACGACTTCCTCCAACGCCATCGATCCCTTGCCCGAGATCGGCCGCATCTGCCGCGAGCATGATCTCTGGCTCCACGCCGATGCCGCCATGTCGGGCACCGCTGCGCTCTGTCCCGAGTTTCGTCACATCCACGACGGTCTGGAATACGCCGACAGCTACGAATTCAATCCCCACAAGTGGATGTTCACCAACTTCGACTGCGACGCCTTCTATGTCGCCGATCGCAGAGCCCTGATCCAGGCCCTCAGCGTCCTGCCCGAATATCTCAAGAACAAAGCCACCGAATCGGGAGCGGTCTTCGACTACCGCGACTGGCAAATTCCCCTCGGCCGCCGCTTCCGCGCGCTCAAGCTGTGGTTTGTCATCCGCCACTACGGAGTCGAAGGCCTCGAGCATCACGTGCGCGAGCACGTACACCTGGCCCAGCAGTTCGCCGGTTGGGTTCGGAAAGACCAGCGTTTCGAACTGGTCGCGCCGGTGCCATTGAATCTCGTCTGCTTCCGCCTCAAGGCGGGCGACGAGGCGAATCAGACCTTAATGGACCGCCTGAACCGCAGCGGAGATCTCCATCTCACCCACACCCGCCTGAACGGCAGGATGACTCTGCGTTTCTGCGTGGGCCAGACCAACACGCAGGCGCGCCACGTGGAGCGCGCCTGGCAAAAAATTCAAAGCGAAGCTGATAACGTCCCGCTGTAAACACCGCGCTGCGCTGCGTCTCACCTCTCACCGGGCCCCGACGCCACCGACAGGGTTACATCGTTGGCGTTGTAGTTCACTTGAAGTGCTCGTTTGAATTGATAGTCGTTCCGTTCACCGTCGAGAACGTCCCGGTTACCGCTGTGCCCTTCAGAATGGAGGTGCTGCCGATGGTCGGGATGAAACTGTTGATCAGCTTGATATTGAGCACGCCGTCGAGCGCCATCCCGTTCGCCACCGCCGGCTGCGAGTATTGCGTGCCCACGGTATTACCGCCGATGGCGACGTTCAGATTCGCCGTCGTGGTGTTCTGGGTGTAACTGGTAACGGTCAGGATCCCGGATTTCGTCGTCGAGTCACCCACTGTTACCTGTCCTCCACTAGCGGTGACTGCGGCGCTGATGGTACCCATTCCCGCCACCGATCCGCCTTTTAGTGTGAGCCCGGCGGGTGCGGTCAGTGTTCCGTCGACCGTCGTGCCCGCCGACTGTTTGTAACTCGAACCCGCCTTGAGGCTGCTCCCCGTCCCTACCGTCAGCTTTCCTTTGTTGTTGACCTTCGTCGTTGTCGTGAGAGCGGCTCCAGTTTGTAACGAGAGAATTCCTTTCGTGTTGTTCAGGCTGAGCGCCACCAGCCCGTTGTTGCCCGTCGAACTGTCGAGGATCTGCCCGCCGGCGCCGGTCAGCGTCAGGTTACCGTTGTTGGTGACGACGCTCGCATTGTGAAACTCAAGCGTCCCCATCAGGTTGTAAATCCCGCCCGACAGCATCTTTTTCACGAAGTTGTTGAACGTCCCGTTGATGATCAGCATGCTGCCGGGATTCACCGTCAGCTTGCCGTTGTTGGTGAAGCGGTCGTATCAGGAGTGACGGTCAGCGGGCTCGTTGAATTCGCGAGAATGGTCCCCGTATTGGTGATCGGCATCGGATTCGAATCTCGTCTCTCTCAGGCAGTCGTGCCGCGGGCGAGCCTTGCTTCCCCGGTCGCATTTTGGCGCGCTCTTCGCACCAGAAAACGGCCGGGGCCGGCCAGATAGCGCGCCAGCACTTCCGCAACCTGCTCCAAAAAGACCACTTCTGCAGAGGAAAAAGCGCCTGGGCGGTTGCTCTCGACGTCGATTACCCCGATCTCCCGCGACCCCAGAGTCATCGTGACCAGAACTCGCGAGCGCGACGATATTGCTTTTTCGGCAGCTGCGTCCGCGCCCGCTTCGAGCAGAGGTTGCGGCGCCGGCGCTGGAATCGCCAGATAGATTCCCATCCAGGCATAGTGGCGGCCGTCCGAAAGCGTCTGCACGACATCCTCAAGGGGAGAATGATGGAAGGAAGGCTGCGCTGCGGACAGCAGCGACTCGATTTCCGGCAGGAGTTCGGCGAAAGAACGGAAGCGTTTCACGGCACAACCCGAGCCAGTGTAGTGCGTGCCCGGGAGGCGGTCAACGGCGGTTCGCGTCGGTCGCGCAAGTCGGACAGTATCAACCTCGACGACGACGAGCAGAAGTGGAAGAACTTCATCCCCAGGAATGAAATGACCTGGCTCCATTACTGCGATTGCGGATTCAATGGACCGGTCGCTGCGGCCTTGGGCGTGCAGTCCCGCCAACCTTCACCGTCTATGCCGACGGCGTGTTGCAGGACCAGCACATCGTCGATTGAGGGCAAGTTGAAGAAGCTCATCGCGCGAGTGCGAAACCCCTTGGCCGTGGAAACGACTAAGCAGTCGTCCTGACTGCCTACTTGCGCTTTTCGAGCGGTTTGAGCTTATCGAGCGGGGTGCTGCCGCGAGGCGTCCGGCCTGGTCACCACCCCGTTGGCCGGCGCGTTTGGATTTACTCCAAAATCCCAGACATACAGATTGATGCCCTCTTTCCCGAGTGTCTCGACCAGCGCATATTCCCCCGGATCGAGCGGCTTCTCGGGCGTGACCTTTACCCATCCGCCTGTGAGCTGCTGCGAGCCGGTGGTGACAAAGTCTCCTTCCTGCTTCGACTTTCCGTAGACCGCAATCTTGATGTCGCCCACAATCCGCTTATCGCCCTTGGCCTGCATGCGGACGATCTTGAACCGGTCCCACGGCAGCTCCGGCTCCGCGGGCCGGTCGTCTTTCAGGTGTCCCGAACCCAAATCCGGCGCCGCGCCCCCCGATTCAATGTTCACGTACAGCGAAGGCAGTGAAGTGTGCGACTGGATGTGCGCGTGCTGACCCGACAACTCGATGGTCTGCTTGGCGCTGGCGAGGGGATTGATCGCCGCCCGCAGAATTTTGCCCTTCATGTTCTTGTTGACCTCGCCGCCGTTCTGGTCGATCTCCACCAGTTGCGGCTGGCCCTGGAACGTATCCAGCAAGTGCACGCCACCCTCTTCCGGCAAACGCAGCCCCGGCGCCACTTCCGGAGAGTTGGCTTCTTCCGCCGCGCGTTCCGCTGCCAGTTCCTTGTCGAGTTCCACCGCCTCCGGCGCCGGCTTGCCCGCCGCCCGGTCTTTCTCGAACTCCTCGGTCGCCTTCCAGTCGATCAGCTCTTTGGGAATGTCTTCCCACTCGTTGCGTTCAGCGCTGAGGTAGTGAACGCGGTCCCCCTGAACCTTGTACTTGGTGACCAGCTGGTAGGAGCCGTCTTTCAGGATCAGGCGCTTGGCCAGTTCCTGGGCGTGCGCGAAACAAATCAGGGCCAAGAACAGGGAAGCTGCGGCAGGAAGGAGGAGCCGACGCATAAGGTTACCCGGTTAGATGCGGCTTGCTCTGCCCAGTGTAGCGCGAAATCAGGACCGCTACTTCTCAGAATTCCATGAGTGCCCGCGGTAAAATCCTGCCTTGTGAATTCGAATGTCGTCCCCTCCTTCGAACACAACGGGTTCGCGTCGTTCCGAGAGTTCCTCGGGCCCCACGAGGTAACTCATCTACTGGATTCCTTCCGAAGGAGTTCATTGACTCGCAGCCGAACTGGCGTATGCCACGCCTTGCGACATCCAAGCATTCGCCGATTTGGCTCAAGACGCCAGACTGCTAACAATGGCAAGGACACTTCTGGGAGTCGATGCGATGCCTTTCCATGCGACGCTGTTCGAGAAGGCGCATCATGCGAACTGGCGGGTTGCGATGCACTCCCCGCTGGCGCTGGCTGCGACCAGCAGTAACACAACGCCAATGTGTGAAGTGGGTGGGATTGAAGGCCCTTCATAGCGAGCACAGGGCAGCATGGCGCAGGTTAGAAGACATGTCTAAGACGGCCGAGCGTGCTCACGATACCCAGTGTCTCTACCGCCGACAACACCGCCGCCAACACTCCAACTGCAAACAGAAGCCAATAGGCTCGCGGAAACCATCGTTCGACCGAATACGCAGAGAAGGGTACGAGCGGAATCGCGAAACGCGGGAACTCTTCCCATGCCCACGCCGAGTTGTACATGAACAGGAACAGCAGATAGAGCGTCCAGAAAGTGGCCTCCATCGGGTGTGATTGCGCGTACACGCGAAACCTGCCGGACTTCACCATGAGCGCTGCAGCTACCAGGATGAAGGTAATCCATACCAGATTTCGCGCTAGGTTCAGCCTAGTGGATCCACCCGCCATCGCGTTATGTACGATTGCCGCAAACGGAAAGGTCACAGACTGTTGGAATTCCAGTCTGCGTGACCGTAACCCTTCACATTCGCCATCGGGTCGCCGAAGTAGAGCTTAAGGGGCAGGATGTAGAGAAGCCCGATACCGAGCCCAATAGTGCTCGCCAATGCAAACTTGCGGTATTCCCGTCGGAGTAGTAAAGCTAGCCCGCTTCCCGCCAGACCGAACACCCCCGTGGGGCGCACAACCGTCGCTAGCGAGGCCAGCAGCGCGGCGACGTTCCACCTCTCCTTACGCGCGGCCAAAAAGCCAGCGAACAACAGCGCTAGAAACAGTGGCTCCGCGCCGCCCAGCAGCGACCGCTCCAGCCACTCCCGGCTCAAGATTACGAAGGCCAGCGTGACCCAGCCACCCCAGAGCCTGAACGCCAGCGCAATCGTGACTAGGGACGCCACCCTCGAGATCGCCAGCAGTGCAGTCAGGTTCGACAAACGCGTCACCGACGACACTGCTGCCATCGTGTATGGCAATCCCCAGAAGAGCTTAATGTGCAGGTCCGCGAAGCTCCAGTGCTCGATCGCCGACGCAATCCGCACGTAGGGCGAATTGTCTCCGAAACCCCACATGAGCTTGCGATAGTTGGCGAGGCACGCGATCGTGAAGAGATAGACAAGATAACAAACGATCGCCATCAGTAGCACGCGGAAAAAGCTTGGCTGCACCGAATGCGACATCAGCGTCGAACGGTACGCCGCCCGCCTAAGATTCAGGTCCACTCCTGCCAGAACCTGACTGCGTTGGCTACTGGGTTCACTCAACATGCCCTCGAACCTAACCATAACCCTCGCAACCACCGCCGGGGGCACCTACCGCGAAGCCGAATCTGCGCTATCGCCCTCGTAAACCTCCAGACGCGGCGGGGTGGACAATCTAGGCCTAATACACTCACCCCAAAAACGTCTTCACACTCGGGTAGTCCAGCCGTCCGCGAACAGCTAGTGAAGGCCTCAGGCGGCAAAGCCGCCGTCCACATTCAGGGTGGCGCCCGTGATGTATGAGGCCTCCGGGCTCGCCAGGAACGCCACCGCCGCCGCCACTTCCTCTGGTTGCCCGAAGCGGTCGAGAGCGGTTCCCGATTTCAGGATGTCGAAGTGTTCGCCCTCCTTTGGAGCCATGTCGGTAACAATCGGACCGGGTTGCACCAGGTTGACGGTAATTCCTTTGGGCCCGAGATCGCGCGCCCAACCTCGCGTGTATCCGCCCAATGCCGCCTTGGTGGCCGCGTAGTCCGCTACGCCTTTGAAAGGAGCCTTGTCTCCCGCGGCCGATCCGATGTTGATGATCCGGCTTCCTTCGGGCATGAAGCCAACCGCGGTGCGGACTGCCGCCGCAACCCCGCCGACGTTGATTGCCAGCTGGCGGTCAAGCTCCCTGACCGGAGTCGCCGGATCGCCTGGCAGTCCGCCGACGAACACTCCCGCGTTGTTGATCAGGATGTCGAGCCGCCCGAACGATTGCGCGACCGCCTTGACCAGGTTCGTCACTTCGACCGCATCGCCCTGGTCCGCCTTGAACGCCTTGGCCCTGACACCTTTCGCCTCGAGATCCTTTACCACTGCCTCGGCCTTGTCGGGCGACGACGTGTAGCTGACGGCGACGTTCGCGCCCTCCTCCGCCAAAGATCTGGCAATGGCTGCGCCGATGCCGCGCGAACCTCCGGTTACCAATGCGACTTTCCCGGCTAACTTCTTCTTCATACGTTTGCCTCTTCTGCGGGTTCTGTACCGCCCGGTAAAGCATGAGATTGAGGTCACCGTCAGGAGGATTCAACATTCTGTACCGGCAGGTATGAAAGTGGCATCATACCCGGTATGAGCACCGACAAACGGCCCACAGGACGCCCGCGCTCCTTCGACGGCGAGAAGGCATTGGAAGCCGCCATGAGGGTTTTCTGGCGCAGGGGATACGAGGGCGCCTCGCTTTCCGACCTCACTCGCGCCATGAAGATCAACCGCCCCAGCCTCTACGCCACCTTCGGAGACAAGGAAGAACTCTTCCGCAAGTCCCTGGCTCGATACTCCCGGGGCCCGATGGCCTATATGCGCGAAGCGCTGAAGCAACCAACGGCGCGCGCGGTCGCCGAACACTTGCTGGCGGGAACCGCCGATGTCCTCACCGACCCGCAGAATCCCCGGGGGTGTCTCGCAGTGCAGGGCGCTCTGGCTTGCGGAGCAAGTTCAGCGTCGGTACGAAACCTGTTGAATGGCTACCGCCAGAAAGGGGAAAGCTTGCTTCGCGAGCGCCTGAAAACGGCCAGCTCGGAAGGAGATCTGCCCGCTGATGCAAATCCGGCGGACCTGGCCCGCTACCTCATTACGGTAATTCGAGGCCTGGCGGTCGATGCCGCCACGGGGGCGAGCCGGGAAGAGCTAAGCAAAGTTGCCGAGACGGCGATGCGCGCATGGCCGAAATAAAACTCTCGATGAACAGAAAATCTTTCTCTGGATATGCAGTTTCGGTGCATCTTTTTTACCCCGACAACACCCGTCCAGCGGGCTAGACGCAGCCAGTTTGCGTCTCTACCCAGGGTCTACCTTCACTCTCCCAGCCTCATTTTCCACAGTTCCCATCCCTCGATTTTTCTGCCATAATCAATCGTGCACCCCAGCCTGCACATCATCCCAAGACAACTTAGAGCGAGGAAGCGATGTCGGCGAAGTACATCTTTGTGACCGGCGGTGTGGTGTCGTCCCTGGGCAAAGGACTGGCAGCAGCCTCCATCGGCTGTTTGCTGGAAAGCCGTGGGCTCAAAGTCAACTTGATGAAGTTCGACCCCTACCTTAACGTCGATCCCGGAACTATGTCGCCTTTCCAGCATGGAGAGGTCTTCGTCACCGACGACGGCGCCGAAACCGATCTCGATCTCGGACACTACGAGCGCTTCACCCACGCCCGGCTCTCCCGCGACAATAACTGGACCACCGGTCGCATCTACGAACAGATCATCGCCAAGGAACGCCGCGGCGACTACCTGGGTAAAACCGTGCAGGTTATCCCCCACGTCACCAACGAAATCAAGTCGGCGATGAAAAAAGTCGCGCAGGACGTGGACGTCGCCATCGTCGAGATCGGCGGCACGGTTGGCGATATCGAATCGCTCCCCTTCATGGAAGCCATCCGCCAGATGCGCCAGGAACTCGGCCGCGACCACACCCTCTTCGTCCATGTCACGCTCGTTCCCTTCATCGCTGCTGCCCAGGAGTTGAAAACCAAGCCCACGCAGCACTCGGTGAAAGAGCTGCTCAGCATCGGAATCCAGCCCGACATCCTGCTTTGCCGCACCGATCGCTTCCTCTCCAAGGACCTCAAGTCGAAGATCGCTCTGTTCTGCAACGTTGAAGAACAGGCCGTCATCACCGCCAAGGACGTTGCGTCTATCTACGAAGTCCCGGTCGTCTTCGCGCACGAGAATGTCGATACCCTGGCCCTCAAGCACCTGCGTCTGGAGGCCAAAGACCGCGATCTCAAAGCCTGGGAGGACCTCGTCCACCGCGTCTACAATCCCAAGGCGGAAGTCACCATCGGCATTGTGGGTAAATATGTCGAGTACGAGGACTCGTACAAATCGCTCAAGGAAGCCCTGGTCCACGGCGCCCTCGCCCACAACCTCAAGCTCAACCTCAACTGGATCGAGGCTGAGGGCCTCGAAACCGGGGACAAGACCTACGAAGAACAGCTCGCCGAGTACGACGGGATCCTTGTTCCCGGCGGTTTCGGCAAACGCGGAATCGAAGGCATGCTGATTGCCATCCGCTATGCCCGCGAAAAGAAGGTTCCGTACTTTGGCATCTGTCTCGGTATGCAGACCGCTTGCATCGAGTTCGCCCGCAACGTCTGCGGACTCGCCGACGCCAACTCCAGCGAGTTTGATCCCGCCACTCCCCATCGAGTGATCTACAAACTGCGCGAGCTGCGCGGTGTCGAAGAACTTGGCGGTACCATGCGTCTCGGTGCCTGGACCTGCAAAATCGAGCCCGGCACTCTCGCCTACCAGATTTATGGTAAGCCGGAGATCAGCGAGCGCCACCGCCACCGCTACGAATTCAATCGTGAATACGAGGAAACGCTCATCGCGGGCGGATTAAGAATTTCGGGTTCAACCCCTGACGGAACCTACGTCGAGATGGTGGAACTGCCCGACCATCCGCACTTTATCGGCTGTCAGTTCCATCCCGAGTTCAAATCCAAACCGCTCGAGCCGCATCCTTTATTCAAGACCTTCGTCGGAGCCGCTTACGAGCACGGCCTGAAACGCCGAGCCGATAAAGACGCCGCCGAAGTGGAAATGTTCCACCGGCCGGAAAAAGTAGGGAGAAGATAGATTTCAGGCGGTTTCAGAAGGATTGTCATTTCGCGCAAGGCGAGGAATGACAAGATCCGTAGAACCTGGTGGCGGTAACGGACCATGTCCCGCTCCTTCCAACTCGAAGGCATCCACATCGGCGACGGAGGCCTGTTCCTCATCGCCGGCCCCTGTGTCATCGAGAGCGAAGAGCACGCATTATTCATGGCGGAAGTCATCAAAGGTGTCACCCGCTCGCTCAACTTTCCCTTCATCTTCAAGGCCTCCTACGACAAGGCCAATCGCACTTCCATCCGCAGTTTTCGCGGACCCGGACTCGCCGAAGGCCTGCGCATCCTCCGGAAAGTCAAAGATGAAGTCCACATCCCGGTCCTGACCGACGTCCACGAAACCGCTGACGTGCCCAGGGTCGCCGAGGTCGCTGATGTACTGCAGATCCCGGCCTTCCTCTGCCGCCAGACCGATCTCGTCGTCGCCGCCGCGATGAGCGAGCGCGTTGTCAATATCAAGAAAGGCCAGTTCGTTTCCCCCTGGGACATGAAACATGCCGTCGAGAAATGCCGTGACGCCGGCAACGACCGCGTCTTCGTCACCGAGCGGGGGTCGAGCTTCGGCTACAACAACCTGGTCGTCGACATGCGCTCGCTGGCTGTCATGCGCAAATTCGCGCCCGTGGTCTTTGACGCGACTCACTCGGTGCAACTGCCCTCTGCCTCGCACGGCGACGATGATCAACCCGCCAGCAGCGGTGGCCAGCCCGAATTCATTCCCGTTCTGTCGCGTGCCGCCGTGGCCGCCGGCGTCGACGGCGTCTTCATGGAAGTTCACAACAATCCGAAAGAAGCCAAATCCGACGGCGCCAATGCTCTCGAATCCACTCGCTTGCGCGGTGTTCTCAAGGAACTCCAGGCCGTCGAGGCCGCCCTCAGCGGAGCGCACCTTAACCCTTAATCGCGGTCCGGAAGGCGATCACTAACTCACCCTCCGCGCCCTCAGCGGTAGTTCTCTGCGTCTTCTCGGTTGTAAGATTTTCTTCTCGAGCGTCGCGCCCTTTTGCGTGAGAAGGTTTTTCGCCGCTTAGAACGCGCCCCGGTTCTTGGTGGAAGGGTTGAACTGAATGTCTAAAGGATAACCAGGCAGATCCACGTGCACCGCGTAGTTGGTCTCAATGTATACCGAACCGCTGCCCTGTAACCCTTCCCGTTTCACCTTGATCTGCTCCCGGCTCACGGGAATTTCCAGTTCCTGGGCTTTCTTGAAAACCGTGTCGCGGATCGCGTCTTCCGACTTGGTGCTGTAGGTGCTGATGGTGGCTTCGCTCTTGATCGCGTCTTCGAACTCGTAGTTCGAAAAGTACGGCGGAATCAGTTCCGCCCCCACATAGATCGTCGCGACGATCGCGAAAATGCCCACTATCAGCTTGATCCTGCCCATAACTCACTCCCGCTTCGAGCGCGGGCGAGCACTAACCCGTTGGCCTCAACCGCCGCTCGAAGTAACTTCTGATTGAGGCGATGCTAACATCCTCAATTTCCCGAGTCGAGCGCTGAACCACCTCCACAGTGCCTTCGGTAACCTTCTTCCCGACAGTAACACGAAAGGGTATGCCCACCAGGTCAGCGTCTTTGAACTTCACCCCTGGCCGTTCGTCCCTGTCGTCCAGTAACACTTCCATCCCCGCCCCCTCCAGTTCCCGGGCAATGTCCTGCCCCGCTTTCAGCATGGCATCATCCTTGACATTGGTTGGGGTCACCACCACTTCAAACGGCGCAACCTGTGGAGGCAGCCAGAAACCGTTCTCGTCATTGCTCTGCTCCACCAGAGCCGTCAAAATGCGCTCGATCCCGATCCCGTAGCTGCCCATGATAGGCATCACTTCCTTCCCGTTCCGATCGAGCACCCGCGCCCCCATCGATTGCGAGTACTTGGTTCCCAGCTTGAAGATATGTCCGATCTCCACCGCCGTATCGATGCGCAGTGGCCCGCCGCAATTTGGACAATCCTCTCCCGCCAGCACGCTGCGCAGATCGACGTACTGCGTCGGCAGGAAATCCCGCCCCGGCGTCAGGTTCTTCAGATGATAACCCTCCTTGTTGGCCCCGCCCACCAGGTTCGCGCGCCCCTCGAGCGCCTTGTCCACCAGCAGCACCGGACGGCTGTCGTCGCTCAGATCTTTCGCCCACTCGATCCCCGTCGCGCCCAGATACCCGGCCGGCGAGCCAAAGAACTTCTCGATCTCCTCGTCCTGCATAGGACGCGCCGGCTTGCCCCCCAGCGCCGTCGCCAGCTTGGCCTCGTTCAACTGATGGTCCCCGCGCATCAGCGCCACCACCGCCCGCGTCTTCGCCGTCTTGCCGCCGGCCTCGTCCAGCATGTAGGCCAGGGTCTTGATGTTGTTCTTCGGCGATGTGCCCAGGAATTTCGACACGTCCTCGATTGTCTTCGTCCCCGGAGTGCGCACTTCCAGCGGCTTTCCATCGCCCTCGGCTGGCAAGTCATCGACCGTGCCCGGCTTGGACGTCGCTTTCTCCAGGTTGGCGGCGTAGCTGCAGCCTTCGCAGCTCACGATCTGATCCTCTCCCGCAGGCGTGCGCACCATGAACTCGTGCGATTGCGAGCCCCCCATCGCCCCCGAATGCGCCTCCACCACCAGGTATTTCAGCCCACAGCGGTCGAAGATGCGGCAGTAAGTGTCATAGTGTTTCAGATACGACACGTCGAGCCCGGCAGCATCGATGTCGAACGAGTACGCGTCTTTCATGGTGAACTGCCGCACCCGCAGTAATCCCGATCTGGGCCGCGCCTCGTCGCGAAACTTCGTCTGAATCTGATACCAGATCTGCGGCAGCTGCTTGTAACTGCGCAGCTCCTTGCGCGCAATCTCCGTCATTACCTCTTCGTGCGTCATGCCCAGGCACAAATCCGCGTCCTTGCGGTCTCTCAGGCGGAACATGGTTTCGCCCATCACCGCCCAGCGTCCGCTCGCTTCCCACAACTCCCGCGGGTGCAGGGCCGGGAGAAAGAACTCCTGCCCGATCGTGTCCATCTCCCCGCGCACGATCGCCATAATCTTGTTCAGCGACCGCTGTCCGAGAAACAGATAGGAGTAGATCCCGGCGGCGAGTTGCCGAATGTAGCCCGCGCGCACCAGAAACTTGTGGCTTGCGACCTCGGCATCCGCCGGGGCCTCCCGCAGAGTAGGAATAAAAAGTTCAGACCAGCGATGCATAAGAGTCTTCAGTGCCTGGTACCGAATACCGGGAATGGAGTACGCGGCAAGGGAATCGGCTATTGTAAACGATGCTTGCGTTCGATCCCCACGCGGCCACGAACCGGCGGGCCGCGACAAGGAACCGGGCGACAAAGCCGCGAATGGCACGAGTTCGCTCGCGCCGCCCAGCGATCGACCTCGATCAGCCGTTGTTTGCGCCCTTCGCGGCTCTTTTCAGCGATCTACGCGTTAAGCGGCTGTTGCCAGACTGTCTCCTCCCGCTCGGGGATGGCGCGGGTTCAGAGGTTGCGCAGGATCGGAAGATCCGTAAAGGTGACGCTTCAGCCCGTCATTCCTGCCCGAGATCGCGGCTTTCCGTCCTAACCCGCCAGCTGCTTCAGGATCTCTTTCCCCAGCTTCTGCGTCTCGCCAAAAAACTTCTGGTACTCGATGAACAGCCGGTTCATTTCCAGCGACTTGTCCGCCGACAGCCGCTTGCGCAGAATCATGTCCCGCACGTGCACGGGATTGGGCAGCGTAGCTTCCTCGTTCAACTCTTCGAGCGCGGTCGTGGGATCGTAGTGATACATGGCATGGCACCGTTGAGACAGTGAGTCATCGGATTGGAATCATTGAATCATTGAAACCCCAAACTCATTGTACGTCGCTGCCGCCTCTCAAGTGTCTCGATAAGCAATGATTCAATCCCTACATCATCTCTGTTCCCCACAAATCATGAAGATGCACCATGCCTTCCACCTTCCCGCTCCCATCCACCACCACCAGCGACGTGATCTTCTTCTCTTCCATCAGCGCCAGCGCCGTGGCTGCGAACTCGTTTCCCTGGATCGTCCGCGGATGCTGCGTCATGCACTCCCCCGCCGTCAGATCGAGAGCATCTTTGCCACGCCGCTCGAGCAGCCGCCGCAGATCGCCGTCGCTGATCACCCCCACCAGCTTGTCGCCCTCCACTACCGTCGTCACGCCCAGCTTCTTGCGCGACATCTCGTAGATCACATCCGGCATCTTCGTCCCCGGACCTACTCTCGGCACCGCTTCGCCCGTGTGCATCAGCGCCTCCACCCGCGCCAGCCGCTTGCCAAGTTTCCCCCCGGGATGCAGATCCGCGAAGTCTTCCTCCTTAAATCCACGCTTCGCCGACAGCGTCACCGCCAGCGCATCGCCCAGCGCCAGCATGGTCGTCGTCGATGCCGTGGGCGCCAGTCCCAGCGTGCATGCCTCCTGATCCACCGAGCAGTCCAGCGCCACATCCGCCGCCGCCGCCAGAGTCGACAATCTCGCCCCGCCACCCACCGCATCGCCTGTAAGGCTGATCAGCGGTACCTGTAGCCGCTTGATCGTCGCCAGCAAACGCAGAATCTCCTCCGTCTCTCCGCTGGCGGAAAGCGCAATCACCACATCGCCACGCACCACCATTCCCAGGTCGCCATGTACCGCGTCCACCGGATGCATGAACAACGACGGTGTCCCGGTTGAACTCAGCGTTGCAGCAATCTTCCGCGCGATAATTCCGCTCTTGCCCATGCCCGTCACCACCACCCGCCCGGTACAGCCGTGGATCAACTCGACCGCCCGGTTGAAGTCCGCCGCCATCGCCCCGGCGATGCGCTCCGCCAGCGCCCGCAAGGCCTCTGCCTCAATGCGAACCACATTTTCGCCAACATTCTTCATGGAGACACAGGATGTTAACAAAACCCGTGCAAGCGGCGCAGCCGCCTCCTCTCCCCTTCGCCGGTTCTCTGACGAACGAAACTCTCTCGTCTCCCGGCCCTGCTTTACGCTCTCGTAAGGAAATCCGGCCAATGAGTATCCTCGCGAAAGCTGGTCTCATCGAACAGGGAATCGCCCTGCCCCAAACACGTCGCCCACTTATGACTATGGAGGACGGGCGTCCCCGCCCGTCCCGCACAGCGGCGCAAGAAGCAACCGGGAGGGCCCGCTTCAGCGGTGCTGCCTGATCTCGCACGTGATTCCGCTGCGCGTCAAAGCCCACCACCGACGACGAACGAACAACGACGGCCTCTAGAAATGATCGTCCGCCACCCGCACCGGCGATCCCAATCCTTTCGCCTGGATGATCTTGTCCCACGGACCGCCCTGCCAGTTGTCTTTCTTCTTCTCGGCAAGAATCCACGGCGGCAGCGTAATCAGCAGATTGCGCGCGATGGCCTGCACATACGGCTCATACAGCAACCGCAGCTTGGCCAGCTTATCATCGGCGTAGCCGTCGCTGCGCAGGCGCAGCCCGTTCGCCGCCAGCGTCTCCCGCATGCGCTTCTGCTCGTCCGCCGTCAGCCGCTCATAAGCGTGCCAATCGTAGTGCGCATTCACCACTTGTGCCAGGTCCACCGCCGCGTGGCGCGCCATGGCAAAGGTCAGTTTCGCCTGATCGGTGCGTACTCCCTCAATACCCGCCAACACCAGCGACGTGACGTCCAGCATCACCGTCAGCGCCCCCAGCCACGACTGGTTGCTGTGCTGCGAGCGAAAGAAACTCAGCACCGGATATGACAGATGATTGGCAAGCAGATCCGCCGACCACCGTTCCCAGTCACGAAAAATCTGGTCGAGCACTACCTGATCCGGACAACACCCCAGCCGGTTCAGTAACTCCGTCGCCGTCGGCGGCGACCCCGCTCGCGCATCCAGCAGCGAAATCTCCAGCTCCCGCACCGCGAACGCCTGGTAGATCACCGGCAGATATCCGATCACCACGCCCAGGAAAGCGAATCCCATTCCCGCTTCCAGCACTGCCAGCGCCCGCGCCGGCCCGTTGCTGGGAACAATGTCACCATAGCCCAGGGTGAAAAACGTCTCCCCGCTGTGATACATCAGGATACCGAACGTGATCGGCTCGTTCCCCAGCTTCACGTGTTCGCCCACGCCGTACTGCACCAGCGCGAAACCAAAGATCAGTGCCGCCGCCCAGAAAACCAGCAGCAGAATCACCGACAGCGGCCCAAAGTAGCTCAGAAAAGATTCGCGCCGATTCGCCGACCCGATCTGGCGCGCCACCCGCACCCACGGCACCCAGGTCCGCCGATAAAACCACGCCGTCAGCCGGAAGTACCGCTTCACCTTCCGCGGCAGCACGATGGTCTCGAACGCGTCGAGCAGCACCAGAAAAATAATCAGCACGCCGACAATAGCCCAGAAAATCATCATGCCTGAAGGTCCGATGAGATTGGGATAGTAGCAGATTCCCGGTTCCGGCTTATTTAGTTGCCGGAACAAATGAATAGCAAGAACTAATTAACGGACGCCGGCATCCTCGTCGTCCGGCGGCGAGCCGCGCCACATTGTCATCATCCTCCGCGCCCTCCGTGTTTCAGGATTTTCTTCGTCCCCATCGCCGCGAGTCTTCTTTCGAGCAACTCCACATTCTCGGAAAGGCCAACGACTCAGGGGTCCGAACGCCAGTTGGCCGACCCGTTCCCCCCTTACGTTCGTAACCTTGTGCCTGCTTTCGGTAACCCCCTAACATTGCGCTCAGGTCGCCCTCTGGAGATTGACTACATGACATCAACGACGCGGACGATTTTCGTGCTCTTGGCCTTCGCTGCCCCTCTCTTCCTGGCGGGCTGCGGAAAGAGCAACTGCCCCACCACCAGCCTCACCCAGAGCGGTGGTGCGAACGGTGGCGCCATCAATACCGGCGGGACGGTTTGCGGCTCCGGCACCATCGGGGGCGGACCGTCCGCGGCCTTCGTCTTCTATCTTGACCAGAGCGGGGTTGAGACTGCGAGCCTCGGCACCAACGGAAGCTTCACCCAAGTCACGGGAATCACTCCTGCCACTCCGGCCGGCACCTCCGCGGATGACATGGCGCAGCTCAACAGCAAGTTTGTGTACATTCCCTTCAGCGACACCAACAGCGTGCAGGCGCTCGCCATTAACAACAGCACCGGCGCCCTGAGCTCCATCACCGGCAGCCCCTACAAGCTCCCAGGAGGCACGGCCGAGGCTGTTGCCGTCGATCCCAAAGGCCGCTTCCTCTTCGTTGGCAGCGAATCCCTGGGCCCGATCTCCGTCTTTCAGATTGCTTCCGATGGGTCTCTGACCCTGACTCCCGGATCGCCCTTCACCAGCTCCAACCTGATTTCGGCCGACAGCCTCGCCGTCGATGGTCAGGGACGTTTCCTGTACGTCGGCCAATCATCTTCCCTTACCCCGATCGACGTGTTTACGATTGATCAGAACACCGGGGCTCTTTCCGAACTTGGACCTTTCAAGCTCGGAGTCGCGCAACTGCACGCCGATCCCAGCGGCAGTTTCCTGCTGGGCGTGGCCGAAATCCCCGACAACTTCTCCGTCGCCACCGACCAGCACATTTACGTTTTCTCGATTGATCAGACCACCGGTGTTCCTTCTCCGGTTGCCGGCTCGCCTTTCACCACTTCCGGCGCGCCCTTTGACTTCATCATTCATTCTAATGGCAAGTTCGTGTACACCACTGAGATCACGCCCGGTGGCGGCTCGCTGACTCCCATCGAAGGGTTCCAACTCGACACCACCACCGGCGCCTTGACCGCCCTGACCGGGTCGCCCTTCGCCGGATTGATGGGCGCGTACTGCAAAATGGACCCCAACGGCGGCTCCCTGTTCTGCGATCCCAATAACGCCGGGGGCGGGTTCACCGTGTTCTCCGTCAACTCCACCACCGGGGCTGTCACCAAGACGGTGACGCCGCTGGTGGTCCCCAACCTGCCCTTTGCATGGACCGTCGCCAACTAGTGTTCCGGCCAGGAGACACTCGGCAGAAGTTCGAGCGCTTCGGGTGTCTCCGCGCCCAGGCTTTCTCTCGAGAACGCGCTGCAGAACCGGAAAAACTAGAGATACGCAGGGCATCGCTCGAGCGGCGCCGCAAGTGGCTCTGTATTTCGCTGCCCCTTCGCAGGCCGGCATCGGATCCCGATTTCCGGCAAGGTTTCCCGGACGGGGCGGCAGTACCTTGGCGGCCACCCGGCAAACTCTGGCGCGGGAGGTTAAAATAACTCATCCCTTCCTGCATCCGCTGCCCGCTCGATGGTCCGGTGCCGGAAGAGAATATTTTCTACCGGGATAACGGTTCGCAGGCGCTTCGCCGTCTAACAGTTGGGCGACTGTCCATCATACTTCGTGGCTATCAAACTCAAGATCCCGAAAAGCAAGCCCGCCGCCGGTCAGAGATTCCTCTCCCGTGATCCCGTCATCCGCGCCGCCCTGCTCGCCTTCCTCACCCTGGCCATCACCATTACTGCAGTCTTTTCTTTCTTCTACGTCAAGTACGACCGGATCATCGAAGGGAAGTTCCGCGGACAGATCTTCTCCAACTCCGCCAAGATCTATTCCATACCCCAGGCGGTGCGCGTAGGCGAGAAAATCGAGGCCCGCGAAATCGCCGCCCAGTTGCGCCGGGCCGGCTACAGCGAACGCGACGGCCAGTCCCCGCTCGGCAGCTTCCATCTCTTCACCGGAGGCATCGACGTCAAGCCCGGTCCTGAGTCCTATCACAGCCCCGAGCCGGCGCGCATTCAGTTCGCCAACGGCAAGATTTCGGGCATCACCGGAAGCAGCGGCGCGCTCGACGCCTACGAACTCGAGCCTCAGCTGGTCACCGCCCTGTTCGATGCCGGACAGCGTTCCAAGCGCGAGCTGGTCACATTCGATGACATTCCCAAGGTGATGGTCGATGCCGTCGTCGCCATCGAAGACCGCCGCTTCTTTCAGCACAGCGGGGTGAACTTCATCCGCCTGGGCGAGGCCGCATGGATCGACTTCACCCATCAGCGGCACGAGCAAGGCGGCTCTACCATTACCATGCAACTCTCCCGCGCCTTCTTCCTCAGCCCGGAGAAAAAACTCACCCGCAAGCTGGCGGAGATGATCATCGCTATGGAGCTGGAGCAGAAATTCTCCAAGCAGCAGATCTTCGCCTTTTACGCCAACCGCGTCGATCTCGGACAGCGCGGGTCGTTCACCATCAGCGGCTTCGCCGAAGCCTCGCACGCCTATTTCAACAAGAATCTCAAGGACATCACCTTGCCCGAAGCCGCGCTCATCGCCGGACTCATCCAGGCTCCCAGCGCGCTCTCCCCCTACCGCCATCCCGAGCGCGCACTGGAGCGCCGCAACCTGGTGCTCGACAGCATGGTCGAAACCCACGCCATCAGCCCGGCGGAGGCGGAAAAGGCCAAAGCCACGCCGCTCAAGCTGGCGCCTCCCAATGTTGAAGCCAGTGATGCGCCGTACTTCGTCGACCTCGTGCGCGACACCTTGATCGCCCGGCTCAACGAGCGCGAGATGAACGAGCAGTCTTACCGCATCTACACCACGCTCGATCCCGACCTGCAGAAGGCCGCTGCCCAGGCCGTCGAAACCGGTATCAAGCTGGTCGATGATCAGATCACCAAGATGCGCACCAAGCGCGTCAAAGTCGCCAAGGGCAAATACGAGACCACCGTCCAGCCCGGGCCCCAGGCCCAGGTCGCCCTCGTCGCCATGGATCCCCACACCGGTGAAGTCCTCGCCCTGGTCGGCGGACGCAACTACGGAACCAGCCAGCTCAACCACTCGGTGGCCAAGCGGCCTACGGGGTCTATCTTCAAGCCCTTCGTCTACGCCGCTGCCATGAACACCGCGATCAACGGTGCAACGCCAGTGCTCACGCCCGCTTCCATGGTCACCGACCAGCCCACCACTTTCGCTTACGGAGATCAGATTTACGAGCCGCGCAATTACAAGGAGGAGTACCACGGCGACGTCACCCTGCGCTACGCGCTTGCGCTCTCACTCAACAACGCGACTGTCAAGCTCGCCGAAGAAGTCGGCTACGACAAGGTTGCCGACCTTGCCCGCCAGGCCGGAATCACTTCGGTGAAAGCTACCCCCGCCATGGCGCTCGGCGCCTACGATGCCACCCCGCTCGACATGGCCTCGGCTTACACCGCCTTCGCCAATGATGGCGTGCGCATCTCGCCCACCCTGGTCAACTCCGTGCGCAACTCCACCGGCGATGTCCTCATGGATTTCAAACCCGAAAAGCGCGAGGTGCTTGACCCCCGCGTCGCCTTCGTTATGACCAACATGATGGAAGGCGTGCTCAACTTCGGCACCGCATTCCCGGTCCGCGCCAGAGGCTTCAACGCTCCCGCCGCCGGCAAAACCGGAACCTCCCACGACGGATGGTTCGCCGGATACACCAGCAACTTGCTTTGCATTGTTTGGGTTGGCTACGACGACTACAGTGACATCCGTCTCAGTGGCGCCCAAACCGCTGCCCCCATCTGGGCCGAGTTCATGAAGAAGGCGGTCCTGCTGCCGCAATATTCCGACGTCAAGCCCTTCACCCAGCCCACCGGTGTCGTCGACGTGCAGCTCGACAAAGCCACAAATCTGCTGGCAACCCCGTCCTGCCCGCAAACCTACACGGCAGCCTTCGTCGCCGGAACCGAACCCAGCCAGACCTGTGACCAGCCCACCGGGGTGAAAGGTTTCTTCAGCAAAATCTTTGGCTTGGGACAGGACAAAGTTCTTCCGCCGCCGCCCGCGGGCGCGCAGACGGGACAGGCGGCAACCGACCCCACTCAGGATCCGAAAAAGAAAAGGGGTCTGTTCGGCAAATTTGTGGGTATCTTTAAGGACGACAAACCGTCTAATCCGCCAGCCGATCCGCCCCAGAACAACGGAGACAGCCCGCATTAGACGGTTGAAATGCCAAGTCCCGCAGGGACGACCGGGCTTAGCCTGGCGCCTCAGCGCTGGGAACTAAGAGCGAGTAACGAGCAAATCCCTTAGGGACAGCCAAAGGTATCGTGCACACCGAGCGTCTGCAGGAGGTGCCGGGTATGCGTCGAATCTACTTCGCCAGTGCGTTGTTGCTGTTTCTTCTCGTCAGCCTGCGTCTCCAAGTCAACGCCGCTCAATCCGAACAAGTGCAGGTGGGCCTGCCGCAGGTGCGGGTGGCCGAGCCTCCCAGCCCCGGCGCTACCGTCGAGGCCCTGGAGCAGCGCGGCGACGAACTGCGTAGCGGCAAGTTCTACCTCGACGCCCTCGATTACTATCGCGCCGCGCTCAAGAAAGACCCGAACAACGCCCGCATCCTCAACAAAGGCGGCATCGCCTTCTTGCAGATGCACCGTTTCGACGAGGCCCAGAAGGAATTCGAGCGCTCCATCAAGAAAGATAGGGCCTACGCTAATGCCTACAACAACCTCGGCGTGATCTACTACCACAACAGAAAGTACTCAAAGGCCATCAGCCTCTACGCCAAGGCCATCAAGCTCAATCAGGACTCGGCTTCCTATTACAGCAACATGGGCACCGCATACTTCGCCAAGAAGCAGTTCGATGAAGCCATGGCTGCCTACAGCCAGGCCATGAAAATCGATCCCGACGTCTTCGAGCGAACCTCCCGCACCGGCGTCGCCGGATATATCACGTCTCCCGAGGACCGCGCCCGCTGGGATTACGTGCTCGCCAAACTGTGGGCCAAAGCCGGAGACAATGACCGCTGCCTTCAAGCCCTGCGCCGCGCCATGGAAGACGGCTACAAAAACATCGACGAGGTGTACAAGGACGACGAGTTCGCGGGCCTGCGCAAGGATCCTCGCTTTGTCGAACTGATGGCCTCGCGTCCGCCGGGAATTCCAGAATAAGAGCAGTAAAAACAATAACTTAGGCGGATGAAGAAAAATTCACTGATTTTCCGAAACAAATTTCCGGGCGCAGGGTTTACGATTACCAATAACTCCTGAAAACAACAGGGTGAGTAAGGAGAAACGGTAGAACCCATCGGTCGCCGACCCGAGCACGCCCCAAGCAGGCAACCGATGGGTTTTTATTTTCCGCTCCTGGCCTTTAGCTTAATCACGGCCTTTGTGGGGACCGACGGACCCGGAACGGCGCTCAACGACTGCCGCCGGTATACTCCTTTACCACCTTCTCAAATTTCCCCTGCGCCTTAAGGATGTACTCCACCGCATCCCGCAGCGCCCCATCTCCCCCTGCATGTTCTGTCACATAATGTGCTTCCTCTTTCACTTCCTTACGCGCATTCTTCACCGCAATCGCCAGCCCGCAATTCCGCATCACCGGCAGATCAATCACATCGTCGCCAACAAACGCCGCCTCCGCCGGACGCAGCTTCTCAAGCTCGAGAATCTCCCGAAACACACCCAGCTTGTCCTGGATCCCCTGACGCACGTGCTCGAGTTTCAAATCACGCGCCCGCAGTGCCACCGTCTCTGAAATCCGCTTGGTGATCAACCCCGTTTTGATCCCGCCCAGCCGCGCCAGCGAAATCGAAGTTCCATCGTGGGCATGAAACCCCTTGCCCTCCAGATAACTCTGGCTGAGCAGCCCATAGCCGCCCTTCCCGCCGTGCTTGGCCGCCTGTCGCTGCGTTGTCTGCTCCGCTCCCGCTGGAGCCGGAAAAATGAAAAGCTTCCCGTCGGTTAAGACGCCATCCACATCGAACAACAGCAACTTGATCTTCTTCGCCCGTTTCCTCGACATGGCGCCCATACTAGCACCGTGCTCATCGGGGGACGGCGGCTCGGCTCGCCCGCGTGCGAAGCGAGGTACCCGCGATGAAATCTTTTGCAGTTCCCAGGCTCGAGGTTCGGCAGCAGGAGGACCGCCACCCGCGTCGCGCGGCCGGCAAACGTTTTTGGCGCGCAGATTGCTCGACTCCCACCATGCGCCTCGTCGTCAAGGTAGGAACCAGCCTG
The DNA here is from genome assembly GCA_035262225.1 of Terriglobales bacterium. Taxonomy (GTDB): domain Bacteria; phylum Acidobacteriota; class Terriglobia; order Terriglobales; family Acidobacteriaceae; genus DATFTE01. The sequence continues at coordinate 96 of DATFTE010000152.1, read as the reverse complement.
ATCGCGCCCGGCGGACGGATTGATACCAACCGCATGCGGGCCCTTGTCGATCAACTCGATCTCTCCCATCACGAGTACCTGATCGTCTCCTCCGGT
>DATFTE010000151.1:0-2200 GCA_035262225.1 Terriglobales bacterium | reverse complement strand
CGATGACTTTGCCCTTGTCAGAATCGCGTATGAGTTTTGAGTTATGAGTTATGAGTTTTGAGTTATGAGTTTCGAGTACTCATAACTCATGACTGACTCACAACTCATAACTCATAACTCACAACTCACAACTTCGTCTTCATGCCGCCGGCAGGAAGTCGATCGGGTACACGATCGTCACAGCCTGCACACCTTCCTTCGCGCCGAAGTTCATCGTCCTGACTCGGCTCACCACCTGAGCGGCGAGATCCGGCGCATTCATGTCAGTCGACTGGAGCGTGCACATCGACACGCTGCCGTCCGGCTCGATCGTCAGGCGCAGAACCATCTGGCCTTTCAGGGCTGGGTTATTGCGCAGCTCCCGGTTGTACAGTCGATAGAACGACGCCTTGTAGCGATCGAACACGATCTGTATTTCCTCGTCGGTGCGGGAAGGACCTGGCCCGCTGCGTGCCTTCGATCGGTCGGCGCCGGTGATCGGGCTGATCGGACTGACTGCGCGACCTACCCCCACACCACCATTCCCGCCTCCTCCGCCACGGCCAGAGCCAGTGCCGTGGCCCCCCACACCGCCGCCGCCGATGCCACCGCCTCCGCCTCCTCCGCCACCGCCTCCCACATTACGGCTCAGCGAAGCGACGTTGATGCCACCGCTCGATCCGGGCGCATTGCTCGTCAGCAGAGAGCGTGCCGACGGCCGGCCCACATCATCGGCGGCGAGGTGACGCGCATCGGCTCCGAGAGGCACCACTACGTTGTCCTGTGCCAGGCTCGCGATCTTGTCCTTGAATGCCAGGATGCCGGCATTTCCCACCTTCGCCTTTGAGTCCACTGGCATGCCCATCTCCGGACCCGGAGGGAGTTCCGCTTTGCCAGGCAGGTCTGGACCCGCCGGGGCGTTCGGTCTCGGTTTCGGCGCGGGTGCAGGCGCCCCTGCTAGGGACCCGGGTGCACTCGCCCCTCGCGGCATCGGACGCGAAGCTTCACGCGTTTTGACCGGGACCTCCGGGGGACGATAGAAGACGATGTCGAGTTCTTTGTTGGGGGGCACGTTGCGAAACAGCGCTTGCGCCGGTATGACCATCAGCAGGGCCAGCACGAAGACATGAATCGCCACGCTCTTCGCCATGCTGCGTGTCGTGGGAGCTCCGGATGTTTTGAAAATGTTCTTCACTTCCATGGTTGTCACCAAGCAACCACCTCAATTGGCCGCGACAAATTCGATCTTCAAGTCCTCAACGCCCGACTTCGCGAGGTCAATGATGCGTAGAATTCCCTCGTAGTTCATGCGATCGTCGACGGCCAGGAATAGCGCGCGCTGTTCCGCAGGTCGGCCGCGCAGAATCGACGCCACCCGCGCGGGCAATTCGGCTGCAGGGATCTTTTGATCGGCCAGGGTCACCTGGCAGTCCTTCGGGACCCCCTCCCCTGCCGGCGGCCCGAGCATGGGGCACCCCGCAGGCCCGATGCTGAGGATCAACTGGGATTCGGCAACCTGAGCCGACGTATCGGCGGAGGCTCGAGGGATATCGACGTCGTAGCCCTCCATCAGGAGTGGCACGACGACCATGAATATGATCAGCAGCACGAGCACCACGTCGACGAGCGGCGTGATGTTGATTTCGGACTGCAGACTGGAGGCGGAATCGTTGCTGTTGAACTGCATGCTGTCACTTTCCTTCCGCGCCGGCGCGCTTGGCGATCAGCCCCACGCCGCGAAAGCCGGCCTGCTCGATCGCGAGCATGGCCTCCCGGACTTCGCGGAAATTGAGCTTTGCATCGCCCCGGATCACCACCCTGGGGTTGGTCTCGGCGCCCACCGCCGCGCGGAGAGTTTCGTCGAAATGCTCGGGTTTGACGGGCTGGTCGTTGATCCACAGCCCGCCAGCCTCGTCTATCGAGACCAGGATTCGGCCTCTCTCGTCGCCCTGCGAGTTGGGTTTCGTGGTGTTCGGCAGGTTGACGTCGGGTCCCTTCCGCATCTGCGGCGCCATGACCATGAAGATGATCAGCAGCACCAGCACCACGTCGACGAGCGGTGTAATGTTGATGGCCGCTTGCATGCGGGTCGGCTCACCGAGTCGCATAGGCCGGACCTTCCTTCTTGATCGTTGTCGGTGCCTTGACTTCATCCATTTCTTCGACGTTAAGTCCCTTGAGCTCCGGTATTTTGAACAAGCGGTTCACCAGCTGGAACGAG
>DATFTE010000150.1:0-3942 GCA_035262225.1 Terriglobales bacterium | reverse complement strand
GCGCCCGAACGTTCGAAGTTCTCCTTGGTGGATGCTGTCGAGTACGCCCGGCGCCATAGTCCCCGGCTGCAGTCCGCCCGAGCGATCTTTGAGGGTGCGAAGGGGCAGGAGCAAGTGGCATTCGCTGCCTTCCTGCCGGAAGTTGGGATTGCATCCCAAGCGGGTGCCAACACACGGAACGTGGGACCTGGAATTCCCAGCCTCACGGGATTTCTGCTGACCAGCGGCGTCGGGCCCCATCAGTATGCGCAGGGCTTGGGGGAGCTCCAATGGACGGTTTACGATTTCGGGCGGAGGACAGCCAGATATCATCAGGCCAGTGCCCGTCAGCGGGTTGCCGAATTTCAGCTCACCCGCGCGGACCAGACCGTGCAGTTCGATGCTGCCGTCTCGTATCTCGACATTCTTCTGGCTCAGGCTTCCTTGCACGTGCAGGACGACGCGATCCGTTTGGCGAAGGCAATCCTGAAAGACGCTCGGGCACGCTTGGCCGGTGGCGTTGCGGACCCGGACGACATCCTGCGCGCGGAAGTCCAACTCTCTGAAAGCCAGGAGGGATTCGTCAGAGCCCGGGAGGTGAACCTGTTCGCGATCGCACAGCTTAATAACGTGATGGGCCGCAATGCGGCTCTGCCGCTCGAAGTTTTTGAGGTAGACCTTCCGTCATTGGAATCAGATCTCTCGTTGTCGAAGAGTCTGGCGATCGCGGCCGAGCTCCGTCCTGAAATCCAATTCGCGCGGGAAGCAGTCGTTGCCGCCCAGGAAGGTGTCGCGGCAGCCGAAGCCGCCTTTCGTCCGAATATTTTTGTCAGAGGATCGACTGGCCTCGTCGACGGGAACAATGTGCTGACCGGCTGGCAGAATGGCATCGGTCTGCACTTGGTCATGCCTCTTTACACGGGTGGTCGTCTCACTGGTGACCTTCATGCGGCCAAGGCTGAGGTGTCGGCCGCGGTTGCCGACGCGGAGGTTATCCTAAACCGAGTCAGCTTGGAGGTGACGCAGGCGTTTCAGGCACAGGTGGCTGCCCAACAACGTCTCGAGCTTTCGCGGACAGCAGTTGTCGAAGCTCAGGAAAATTTGCGTCTGGTCCGGGTCAAATACCAGAACGGCAACGCCACACCGAGCGAAATCGTAGACGCCGAGACTATCCTCACGAGGTCTCAGCAGCGACAGAAAACCGCTCTCTATACGTACATGGCCACGCTCACTCGTCTTGACTATGCCGTGGGCCAGCCGCAAGGGACCATTCTACGTCAAGCGCGATTATCCGAAACGATGCCGGCGGTCTTGCCAACCGTGAGATGACACTATACTGGCATAAGATTCAGTCGGCACTGAAGCGTGTGGTTTCCGGCATGCGCCGAGTACTACTGTCCGTACGATCAGCACTGACGCGTGTGCTTTCGGGCGGGCGCCGAGTGCTACGTTCCGTACGGGTGGTGATCTTCTGCGCCCTCCTCGTTATCGCGGCCCTCGTGGCGTACTATGTCCTTTCGGACCGCTACACCCCGTTTACAACTGATGCCTACGTTCAGGCCTATGTCGTTCAGGTTGCGCCACGGGTTGAGGGTGAGATCGTTCGCGTCAGCGTCGTGGAAGACCAGCATGTCCGAAAGGGCGACCTCCTTTTTGAGATCGATCCGAGACCCTTTGAGTACCGAGCGGCTCTCCTCGAGGCCAAACTCGTCCAAGCGACCCAGCAGGTGGCCGAAATAGAAAGCGAAGTCGCAGCCTCTGAAGCGGAGGACGCGCGCCTGTTGGCCCAGGAGCGATATGCTCGAGTGGTCCATGATCAAGAGAGGGCTATTTATCAACAGCGCGCCACGACCGAACGAAAGTACCTCGACGCGGTCCAGCGATACCAATCCGCCAAGGCGGAGCGTGAACGGGGCCAAGCCATCACCCGCAAGGCGCGAGAGATGTTGGCCGCTCGGATCGGAGGCCAGCATGCCCTTGTCGCCGAAATCGCGGCGCAACTCGCCAATGCCAAGCTTGATCTTAACTGGACACGCGTATACGCGCCTTCCGACGGGCTCATCACCGATCTACAACTGCGTGTGGGCGCTTATGCCCATACCGGCCAGGCCGTTATGACACTGATCGACAGCGGTCGCTGGCTGGTCGTCGCCAACTTCCGCGAGAACGCGATGTTCTTGATACGTGTGGGCCAGCCCGCCCGCGTCGCATTCCGAGGCGCACCTGGACATCTCTTCGAGGCTCGCGTGGTTTCGGTCGGCCGAGGGGTGAGCCAAGGACAGGGCATGCCTTCCGGCCAGCTCCCGGACGTGAAGGCCCCGGCGAATTGGGTTCCGGCAGCTCAGCGCTTTCAGGTGCGGTTGACTCTCGACGATCCGCAGTCAGTGCCACTGCGGGTCGGCATGACCGGCAGCGTCGCGGTCTACACGCGGCCGGAAGGCACGCTCAACGAAATCACCCGCTTTTGGCACCACGTGATCGCCTGGCTCTATCTTCTCTGACAAGGTGACAGTTTGACCATAACGACAACAGTTGCTTCGCATTCAGGGAATATCTCGATGAGACCGGCGCAGGACCGGCAAGAGGCCACGGCCCACGCCTTGTTGACCGCCCTCGCCACAATGATCTGTCTGGTTCTGGCTGAGTGGTTCGACCTGGAATATGCGAACCTTGCCGTGTGGACGACTTACCTGGTCATGGCGCAGTATACCTTCACGAGCTTTCAAAAAGGGCTGGAACGGGTGGTGGGTCGCGCGTTGGGGATCCTGGCGGGCCTGGTCCTGACGACTTGGTTCAATGATACCCCTTTGCTGACCCTGGCCCTAATCGGCGCCTTGCTGACCACCTTCTTCTACATCTACTTCGCCGGGTGGCTGGCGTACACGTTTCTGCAAGCCGGTCTCTACCTCGTTGTCATGTTCCAGTTCGGCCATGCCAACCCCGCGTCGGCCGTCTCTGCAGCGGAAGGCCTGTTTGCTGCCGTCGTCCTCGGCGTGGTGATCGCGGACATGGTGAGTTGGTTCTCCGGCGCAGAGCGCGACCTCGATATCCAATTGGGGAAGGTCCCGCTCTTTCCGCTGCGTGCGAACTGGCTGAACCAGAGCCTAATGCTGGCCGTCACAGCGTTGCTCACTCTACTTGGCGCGCATGTGCTCGGCCTCCCGCCACAGGCTGCGGCCATCTCAGTCATGGTCCTCACGGTGACGCCGCACGTGCAGGCAATGATTCTGAAGGGAGAATTGCGTCTTGCCGGCGCGTTCCTGGCCACGGTTTGGGCCCTGGGCACCTTTCTGGTGGTGGGTCTGGTACCACACTTGGCGTTGCTCGCCGTCCTGCTGTTCCTTGGCCAATTCGTGGCGGCCTACCTAACCCGGACGGCCGGGAAGTATGATTACGTCGGCCTGCAGATGGGACTCGTGCTACCGATGCTCGTGGTGGCACCGTTGGTCGAGTTCGGCAGCCTGAGCCCCGCCGGACAGCGGGTCGAGGGTATCCTGCTGGGCATGCTAACGTCGGTCGTGGTCGCCAGCGTGTGGCCCCGTTTTCCCATAGCGGACGAAGTCGCGCCAGTAGCGCGGGGCGAGCAGGAGGCGTGACCATTCGCATGAGAGTCTCCGAGAGGGCGTGAAAATTTTCGAACTCGCCAGGTGCTGACACAATTTTGACACAATCAGTGAAGCAAGGAGAGGGCGAGGTATCTCACCACTTGATTTAAGTGGTGAGCCGCCTGGGACTCGAACCCAGGGCCCTCGCGTTAAAAGGGCTGATCGATCTTAGAACTGATCGCCAGTCCCTCAATCTAATCTCGTACATACCGGCCTCTTCGCCGGTTCCTCCACATGAGCAGCGCCTTCGCCAGGTCACTTTCTAAGAGAACTTCAATGCCGTCTATCAGCCACGTTCTCACATGACCATACGTGTGCGCGGCTCCAACGTCTGACGCACGATTCAATGCAACTGCTT
>DATFTE010000149.1:0-13409 GCA_035262225.1 Terriglobales bacterium | reverse complement strand
GTTGAGTGGGCGGGAATCGCTTTCTTTATGACCGCCCTTGTCGCCTGTCTTGACGAGTGGCACCAGACCTTCCTGCCTTCCCGCACCGGTACTCTGCACGATGTGTTGCTGGACAGTACGGCCGCATTCGCCGCGCAATTGATGATCTTCCTCTGGTTTTATGTCCGCCGCAGGGGCCTGCCAGGGCCGCTTCGAGGAAGCTCGGTAGTGAAGTAGCACCGGCTAGGCGGCGTGCGCCTGCCGCTCGGTGAAACGCGACAGCACGAGTAGCGCGGCAGACACGGCAGCAATTCCCGCCGAGAGACAGAACGGAACCCGCGGCCCCAGAAACTTCCACAGGTTCCCGGTGATCAGACTGGCGAGCAGCGTGGCCACGCTGGTCGCAAAAAAATACACGCCCAGGGCGCGCCCGCGCAGGACGGGTTCCACCTTCTCGACCACCAGAGCCTTCAGCACCGGATTGGTCAGGGCGTAGAACAGTCCGTAGCAAGCCATGGCAGCCCAGATCGCCAGCCGCGAAGGGGCGAGAGCAAACACAAAATAGACGGCCGCGAAAACCATGTACCCGGAAGCGGCCAGGACACGCCGGGAAAAGCGATCACTCAGCCGGCCAGCGGGCCACGAGAACGCGGTGTACGTGGTGTTGAAAACCAGGCCCAGCAGCGGCGCGTGTTTCGCGGGAATGCCGATGCTCTGCGCGCGCAGCACCAGGAACATGTCGCTCGAGTTGCCGAGGGAAAACAACGTCACCGCCACCAGCACAAGGTAAAACGTTCGCGAAAATCGCGCTTGCCACCAGCGCGTAACCCCAGCGTCGGTTGCCGCCGCACCACGCATCGTCCGGGTCTCACGAATTCCCAGCAGAGCTACCAACACACAGAGAAACCCCGGAACGGCCGCCGCCCAGAAGATTGCTCGCAGGCCGTAGTGCGACACGAGCAGAAGTGCTGCCAGCGGACCGGCGATCGCTCCCGCCGAGTCCATTGCCTGTATGAGTCCGTAAGCCGACCCGATGCGCGATTTGTCGACGGATTCCGCCACCATCACATCGCGCGCCGTGCCGCGGATGCCCTTGGAAAAGCGATCGGCAAAACGAATTCCCAGAATCTGCCACCAGGCAGTAGCCAGCGCGAGCAGCGGCTTGACCGCGTTGGCTACAAAATAGCCCGAGACCACCAGCGGCTTTCGCCGCGGAATGTGATCGGCGAGATATCCGGAAAACAGCTTGGCGAACGACGCCACGCTTTCCGCGATGCCTTCAATGATGCCCAGCTGGGCCGGCCCGGCCCCAATCGAGGCGAGAAATGCCGGCAGAACCCAATAGGCCATTTCGCTGGCCGTGTCGTTAAGGAACGAAGTCGCCCCGAAGACGTAGATATTGCGCGGCGTCTCCGCGGTTGGAGCCGGGGGAGTGTCGACCATCACGCATGTTGTATCACGAGGGGTTTAGCTGACGGCTGGTGTTCTAATACATCGAATCGTACTTGGTGACCACCCATTCTCCATCCTGGTTTTCCAAAGTGACAGAGAACGGTTCCTTGTACGTGCCCTTCGGCCCGGGCGTGTTGCGGCGTTTGCCGCGGTAGTGCAGGATGCGCAACGGCGGCGTATCTTCCCAATCGACAATTTCCCAGGAAAGCAAGGGGTGTTGCGCCTCGGAATCGCACAGGAAAGCCGCATATTTCCTGCGGTAGTCTTTCGCCCAGTCGGCGAGTTCCAGCTGGCACTGCCCGTCGCGCATGGCACGGATGAACTTGTTGGCAACGCGTTCGGAAGAACGGTCGCGCAGAGGATTGAGAGAAATTTCATTGGGAATGCCCGACAGCGGGTCGACCTCCGGAGAGCGCGACAATACCGGCCCCTGGCCGTCCAGCCATATCAGATAGCCGAAAAACACCAGCAGCAGAAGCACACCAGCTCCCACGGCGATCCCGATCTGTGTGCGGTTGAATTCCATTATGCTCACGCCAGTCTAGCTTGAGGGGGGCAGGTTGCAAGATTACGCCCGATAGACGCGGGGGGACATGTACGACCGGATTCCGGGAATCGAGGAATCCGGCTATCTTGCCGGCGGGGCAGTTGAGGCCGGCTTGGTAAAAACGTCATCGCTCAGCGGAGGATTCACTTCGATGCTGGTAAACATGATTTTCTGGCGCTGATCGGAGCCAAGCGTCTCCGTATCCAGCTCGAACGGATAACGCAGCCCGTCCACCATCCGGTAGTCGCGGAATGTAGTCGCAAATTCGATGTCCTTGCCGCCCACCGAGACCTTCCCCTGCAGGCGCGCCTCAAGGAAGGTCGCGGCATCGATCCACTCGTCGCGCGCGACACCGTTCGCCAGCGTGACTTTCAGCTTATAGGCACTCTTGCCGTCAAGGTTTTCCTTGCCAACAAGTTCCACCCGGTTGCCCTTTTCCTTGTAGTCAACCAGGGGCTTGTCGAAATCGGCCTGCTCGCGGACGCCATCCATCTGCTCGGGTGGCAGCGGTTTGGCCTCCGTATCACCCGCCAGCTGGTTCAGGGCCCAGGCGTTGGAGCCATCGATCGAGCGCAGGTTGCTCTTGCCGTCGAGGGTCAGCTCCTGACGGAACTTCCCCGGGCGCTTCCAGGCGACGACGAGTTTTCCCTCATCTCCCCCGCTGAATGAAATCTGACCCGTCATGCGCAGCGTCTTCACCGCCAGGATTCGGTCACGACCTCCGCGAGCCGCGAGCGCCTTGGCGACAATCTCGTCGGCCGTCTGCGCACGTAGCGGGAGAGCGCCCAGAACGAGCAATGCCAGAATGAGTTTCACGGGAGCCTCCTTGGCCTCTCGAGACAGTACGCGGGATGCTACAGGTTGGCAAGATTCGAAACAAAAAAAGGCACGCTCGGAAGCGCGCCCTCTGAAATGAAAGGCAAGAGACTATTTCGTGGACTCGTCCGCTCCCGGCTCGCTTGCGGCCTGCGCCTGCGCGGCTTCGGCTTCTTCCATGGCTTTCTTGGTTTCCTCGGCGCGCTTGGCGCGAGCTTCGGCCCGCTTTTGGCGCTTCTCGTCGAGGGTTTTCTCGCTGCCCAGCAGTTCGACGAAGGCCTTGTCGGCGCCGTCGCCTTTTTGCCAGCCCGAGCGAACAATCCGCAGGTAACCGCCGTTGCGATCGCCGTAGCGCGGAGCAATCGTATCGAACAGCTTGGTCACCGCCTCGCGCGTCATCAGATACGATGCCGCTTGCCGGCGTGCCGAGAGATCGCCTCGCTTGCCGAGGGTGATCATCTTCTCGACGTTGGGACGCATGGCCTTGGCCTTGATCACCGTGGTCTCCACTCGCTCCTCGAGAATGAGCGAGGTGACGAGGTTACGCAGCAGTGAACGGCGGTGCGCGGTGTTCCTTCCCAATCTCCATCCTGATTCTTTATGACGCATGGAAAAAACTCCAGTTTTTCAGATATCCCGTCCCGGTGCTGTACTCGTAGACCGGGGCAAAAAGCAACGCGGGCGTCAGCGACGCCCGCGCTTCATGCTTATAGATCGTTATCGCCGTAGGCCGAGGCCGGCAGCACCTGGTTTGAAGTCGGTCCGGGGACGGCGTTGCCGTGCTCGTCGATCTTCATGCCCAGGCTCAGACCCATGGTCGAGAGAATTTCCTTGATTTCGTTCAGCGACTTGCGCCCGAAGTTCTTGGTCTTCAGCATCTCGGCTTCGGTCTTCTGCACCAGTTCGCCGATGGTCTGAATATTCGCATTCTTCAGACAGTTGTAGCTGCGCACGGAAAGTTCAAGTTCCTCGACCGAGCGGTTCAGGTTCTCGTTCTTGATCTCCGGCTTGCGCTCTTCCGACGAAGTCGCCGTCTCGATATCTTCCTCGAAGTTGATGAAGATATTCGTGTGGTCCTTCAGCAGCTTGGCCGCCAGTCCAATCGAGTCCGCGGGAGTGATGGAGCCATTGGTCCACACTTCCAGCGTCAGCTTGTCGTAGTCGGTGATCTGTCCCAGACGGGCGGCTTCCACCGTGTAGTTGCATTTGCGCACCGGAGAGTGCACGGAGTCGATGGGGATGAAACCGATGCCCAGATCTTCATCGAAGTTCTTGTCGGCGGAGACGTAACCGCGGCCGCGCTTCAAGCGCATCTCCATGTCGAGCTTGCCGCCTTCGCTGACCGTGGCAATGTAGACCTCCTTGTCCAGCACTTCCACGTCGGCGTCGGCCTCGATCATGCCGGAGGTCACGACCCCGGGCTGATCGGCCCGCAGGTAAATTGCCTTGGGGGCATCGCCCGCGAGCTTAAAGGGGATCTGCTTCAGATTGAGAATGATGTCGGTCGCATCCTCGACCACCCCGGGGATCGACTGAAATTCGTGCAGCACGCCGTCAATCTTCACCGCGGTGACGGCCGCGCCTTCGATCGAAGACAGCAGCACCCGGCGCAGGGCGTTACCGATGGTGGTGCCGAATCCGCGCTCAAAGGGCTGCGCCCAGAACATGCCGTACTTGTCGGTGAGCGAGGATGTGTCGGTGGCGAGACGTTTGGGTTTCTGGAAACCTTTCCAAAGCATTGTGTTCTCCTTCGGCCATTTGGCTCAGTGCGGACTCCCCGAACGGTCCCGGTTCAGGTCAGGCGTCTGCAAAGGCTGATCTGGATCGAATGTTGGACCCGGACTATTTGCTGTACAACTCCACGATCAACTGCTCGTTGACGGGCAGCTGAATGTCTTCGCGCTTGGGCAGAGCGAGCACGCGGCCCTTGTAATTGTCGCGGTCGATCTCCAGCCAGGTTGGCGCGTTCTGGTGGCCGGCAAAATCCTTCGCCTGCTCCAGGATCGCCAGCTTGCGGCTGCCTTCGCGGATGGAAATTTCGTCTCCCTGCCGCACCTGATACGAAGGAATGTTGACCTTGTGTCCGTTCACGAACACGTGCCCGTGGCGCACCAACTGCCGGGCCTGGCGGCGTGCGACGGCAAATCCCAGCCTCAGCACGACGGTGTCGAGGCGCCGCTCCAGCTGTTGCAGCAGCATCTCGCCGGTCACGCCCCTGGCTCGCGCAGCTTTCTCGTAATAGCGCCGGAACTGTGCCTCCTGCACGAAGTAAAGACGCTTGGTCTTCTGCTTCTCGCGCAGCTGCAGGCCGTAGCCCACGACCTTGGCCTTGCGGTCCTTGCCGTGCTGGCCAGGGGCGAAATTGCGTTTTTCGACGGGGCACTTGTCACTAAAGCATTTCGTGCCCTTGAGGAATAACTTCATGCCTTCGCGACGGCAAAGGCGGCAGACGGCATCGGTGTAACGTGCCAAGTTGTTTTCTCCTATTCGATGACCGGTTTACAGGTTTGGCTTCACCCTTCGTCCCGGACGAAAATCAGACCTCAGCTCTCAGCCGGGGGCCAGGTGGCCCAGGCCAAGAGCTTTATTGCTCAGACTCTCCGCCGTTTCGGCGGACGGCAACCATTGTGCGGAATGGGCGTGGTGTCGCGGATGTTGCGCACCTCGATTCCAGCCGCCGCCAGCGCCCGGATCGCCGACTCGCGGCCTGAACCCGGCCCGCTGACGTGCACCTCCACGCTGCGCACGCCGTGGTCGCGCGCCATGTTGGCGGCATTCATGGCCGCCTGCTGGGCGGCGAAGGGCGTGCCCTTGCGCGAGCCGCGAAAGCCGAGCGAACCCGAACTCTTCCACGACAGGACGTTGCCCGCGGGATCGGAAATGGTCACAATGGTGTTGTTGAAAGACGCCTGGATGTGCGCCACGCCATGCGACACATGCTTGCGCTCTTTCTTCTTGAAGGTCTTCTTCTTGCCTTTTTTGTCCGGTGCGGCTGCGCCGCCCGCCGCTGCTGCTGGTTTTGCCATATGAATCGAGTCCTCAGTCGTCGGCCGTAGTCGTCAGCCAGTCTTCCGTGCTCATGAGCGAAGACTGACGACCGGTTTCTAGGTCTTTGCCGTCGCCTTCTTTTTCTGGGCGACGGTGCCTTTGCGCGGACCCTTGCGGGTGCGGGCATTGGTGTGGGTACGCTGTCCGCGAACCGGCAGATTCCGGCGATGGCGGTATCCGCGATAGGAACCGATCTCGATGAGCCGCTTGATGTTCATCGAGACTTCCTTGCGCAGATCGCCTTCCACCATTCCTTCGCCTTCGATCACCTGGCGGATGCGGTTCACCTCATCTTCGCCGAGATCCTGGACCTTCTTCATCGGGTCCACCTTGGCCTCGTCGAGGATGCGTGCCGCGCGCGCAGTCCCGATCCCGTAGATGTACGTCAGCGCGATATTCGCGTGCTTGTTGCGCGGAAGATCGACGCCTGCAATACGTGCCATAGTGCTCCTCTAATACGCCGGCCCTACGCCGGGCGCGAACTTATCCCTGACGCTGTTTGTGTTTCGAATTCTCGCAGATCACCCGCACCACGCCCTTGCGGTTGATCACCTTGCACTTGTCGCAGATTTTCTTTACCGATGCCCGTACCTTCATAAAATGAACCCTCTGTCGCCGGTCTTCCGCGGTCGGCAGAATCTTCGACCGGAACAACAACGCTATTTGTAGCGATAAACAATCCGGCCGCGATTCAGATCATAGGGGGAGAGTTCGACCGCCACTTTGTCTCCCGGCAGAATACGGATGAAGTTCTTGCGCATCTTGCCGGAAACGTGCGCCAGCACCTGATGCTTGTTCTCCAGCTCCACCCGAAACATCGCATTGGGCAGCGGCTCAATCACCACCGCCATCACTTCAATCGCGTCCTCTTTGCTCATGCACTCCTTGAAACCGCTCTCAGCTTTGAGCCGTCAGGCTCCCGGTGGAGCTGAGAGCTGACAGGCTGGAAAGCTCATTGCGTCAAAATCAGCGGTCCCTCCCGGGTCACTGCCACACAGTGTTCGAAGTGGGCGCTGAAGCTGCCGTCAGCGGTCACCGCCGTCCACTTGTCATCCAGCACCCGGGTCGCCGCCCGGCCGGAATTCACCATGGGCTCGATGGCGATCACCATCCCTTCGCGCAAACGAGCCCCATGACCGCGCGTACCAAAATTCGGAACCTGCGGCTCTTCGTGCAACCGGGTCCCGATACCGTGCCCCACAAACTCTCGTACTACACTGAAACCGTTGGCTTCGACCAGTTCCTGCACCGCTGCCCCGACATCTCCTACGGAATTACCCACGCGGGCCGCCTCGATTCCGCGATACAGCGAAGCTTCAGTCACTTCGAGCAGCTTCTTCAGTTCCGGCGAAAGCGAATCTCCTACCGGCACTGTAATGGCGGCGTCTCCGTAGTAGCCGTCGAGCACCACCCCGCAATCGATCGAAACGATATCGCCCGCCTTGAGCACCCGCTTGGCCGAGGGGATGCCGTGCACAATCTCCTCATTGATCGACGTGCACAGAACGCAGGGATAATCGAAATATCCCTTGAACGCAGGCTTTGCGCCCAACTCCTTCATCTTGCGCTCCGCCGCCTGCTCCAGATCCATCGTGCTCACACCGGGCGACACCAGATCACGCAGCTGATCGAGTACTTGACGCACAATGCGGCCGCTGCGCCGCATTTTTTCTATCTCGTTGCCCGATTTACAGACGATCGCCATGCTCCTAGTTTCCCGCGGCCCTGGCTTCGTCGCGGTAACCCTGCACCACTTGCAACACCGTGGCCGTCACCTCGTCCGGCGGCAAATCCCCATTCACGGAGACCAGCCTCCCCTTCTGTTCGTAGTACTCCGCGACCGGCCGGGTCTGCAGCTCATAGGCCGTCAGACGTTCCCGGATCACTTCTTCACGGTCATCGTTGCGGGTTGCCAGCGGGGAGCCATCGACATCGCACACGTCGTCAACGCGAGGCGGCTGGAAATAGACGTTATAGATATGCCCGTTGGCGAGACAAGTCCTACGTCCGGTGAGCCGGAGCAACAGTTTATTATAATCGACATCCAGCCGGATCACAATCGGCAGACACTTGCCGGGACGCGAGTTGTCAAAGAGCTCGTGCTCGAAAAATGCATCGAGCCAGCCCGCCTGGCGGGCGGTTCGCGGAAACCCGTCGAGAATAAAACCACGCTCGCAGTCGGTCTCGCGCAACCTGGAAGCCACCATCTCGCAGACCAGGTCGTCAGGAACCAGATCCCCCCGCTCCATCAGCGACTTCGCCGCCAGGCCCAGCTCCGTGCCGCGCCCGACGTTCGACCGCAGAATGTCTCCGGTCGAGATCTGCGGAATGCCATAACGTCCGGCAATACGCTTGGCCTGGGTGCCTTTACCGGCACCCGGCGGCCCCAGCAGAATGATCGGTCCGATACTGCACGAGGTTTCGTCTGCCATCGAAGGGCCCAAGCGCTCCCGACTACGATCACAATCGCGGGGGGACGGCCCCGCTTTCAGCAATCTGCCCCAACAGCCAGAACTTTCGCCGCCGGCCTACGCCCAGGTGCGCCGGCCGCGAATCCTTCCGCTGCGCGGCGTGAAACCGTCATAGTGGCGCATGATCAGCTGCGCTTCAATCTGGGTGACCGTGTCCATGGCCACTCCCACCACGATCAGCAGCGAGGTTCCGCCGAAGTAGAAGCTGACTCCCAGGCCGTTCGTCACCCAGCTCGGCAACCGCTCAAAGAACGCGCCGATGGCGCCCGGCAGGTGATTCAGGTGGATCCCGGCGATCATCCATTCCGGAATAAAGGAAATAATGATCAGGTAAAGCGCGCCTACCAGCGTGATGCGGGTCAGGATCTCATTGATGTGATCCGCCGTGCGCTTCCCCGGACGAATGCCGGGAATGAACCCGCCGTACTTGCGCATGTTGTCGGCAACTTCGCTGGGGTTGAACACGATCGACACATAGAAGTAGGCAAAGAACACGATGCCCACGGCGTAGAGCACGGTGTACAGCGGCTCGCCCCACTTCAGCCAGTCGAGGATCGGACCGATCACCCGGTTGTTATGGAAGGCATAGAGCGCGGTCTGCGGCAGGGTGAGTATCGAGGAAGCGAAAATCACCGGCATCACTCCGCCCGCATTGACCCGCAACGGCAGGTGCGTCGACTGCCCGCCCATCACCTTGCGTCCCACCACGCGCTTGGCATACTGCACGGGAATGCGCCGCTCGCTGCGTTCCACGTACACGATAAAGGCGACCACCGCGATCATCAAGGCGACCAGGATGACCATCGCGAAAGGAGTAAACGGCCCCCAGGCCTGGGTGGCTGCCTTCTCGTAAAGATCGTAGACGCCGCGCGGCAGGCCGACCACAATGCCGGCAAAGATGAGCAGCGACATACCGTTGCCCACGCCGCGCTCAGTAATCTGCTCGCCCAGCCACATGATGAAGGCGCTTCCCGTGGTCAGCGTCAGCATGGTCATCAGGATGAAGCCGTAGCCGGGGTTGATGACGAAATCTCCCGACTTCTCCAGACTGATGGCGATTCCCAGAGACTGCACCGCGCTGAGGATGACGGTGAGATAGCGGGTCCACTGCGTGATCTTCTTGCGCCCCAGCTCGCCTTCCTTCTGCAACTTGGCCAGCGGTTCGTAAACCACGGTCAGCAACTGCAGAATGATGGATGCGGTGATGTAGGGCATGATGCCCAGAGCAAAAATCGTGAGACGCCGCAACTGGCCACCGGAAAACAAATCCACGAAGCCCAGCAGCGTGCCGCGGTTCTGGTCGAAGAACTGTGACAGCTTGTCGGCATTCACTCCGGGGGTGGGAATATGCCCGCCCAGGCGGTACACAGCCAGGAGCGCAAGCGTAAACAAAATGCGTTTACGCAGGTCCGGAACGCGGAAGATGTTGGCCAGCTTCTCGAACATTACTGCAAGACCTCGAACTTGCCGCCTGCCCGGGTGATCTTTTCCTGGGCCGACTTGGAAAACTTGTGAGCCGAAACGGTGAGGGCAACAGTGAGTTCGCCATCGCCCAGGATCTTTACCGGATACTTGGTGGAGATCACGCCCGCCTTGCGCAGCACGTCGGGCGTAATCGTGGCCTCGCCCAGGGCCGCCAGCTTCTCCAGATTCACGATGTTGTATTCCTGGCGGAAGATGTTGGTAAATCCACGCTTGGGCATGCGGCGATGCAACGGCATCTGTCCGCCTTCAAAGCCGCGCATCATGCGCGAACCGCTGCGCGAGCGCTGGCCCTTGTGACCCCGGCTGGAAGTCTTCCCCATGCCGGAACCCATGCCCCGGCCTACCCGCTTCTTGTTGGCCGACGCCTTTTTCGGTGCACGAACGTTCGAAAGATTCATAATAGCTCTCAGCTGTCGGCTCTCAGCTCTTCAAGCGGAAGCCGACTCTCATTGCACGATCTCCACCAGGTGCGGAATCTTGGCGACCATCCCGCGAATGGCGGGCGTGTCCGGGCGCTCAATCACCTGATTCAGGCGGGTAAATCCCAGCCCCTTGACCACCAGCTTGTGCTTGACCGGGCTGCAAATGGCGGACCGCACCCACTTGAGGTGCAGTTTTCCGCTGGCGCCGGCTTTGGATTGCTTAGCCATAATTCCTCATTCCCGGCACGGGCCGGTTGTGCTTACAACTCTTCTGCCGCCTTACCCCGCATGGCGGCCACGTCGCTTTTGTTCTTCAGGCGCTTCAGGGCGTCGAAGGTGGCCTTGATCACGTTGTGCGGATTGGTGGTGCCAATCGACTTGGTGAGCACATTCTGCACTCCAGCCGAGGTCATCACCGCGCGTACCGCGCCGCCGGCGATGACACCCGTTCCCTCGGGGGCGGGCTTCAGCAGCACTTTGCCGGATCCGTAACGTCCCAGCACCAGGTGCGGAATCGAGTTCTGCGTCAGGTTCACCTTCACCAGGTTCTTTTTCGCCGATTCAATCCCTTTGCGGATGGCCTGCGGCACTTCCTTCGCCTTACCCGAGCCGTAGCCGACCACCGCCGCACTGGGATCGCCGACCACCACGAGCGCCGCGAACGACAGGTTCTTGCCGCCTTTCACCACCTTGGTGACGCGGTTGATGGCGACCACCTGGTCCTTCAACTGATACGAGCCCGCATCGAGTTTCTTGATCACTGTTGGCATTCCTAGTCCTATTTTGCAAATTGCGAAATTTCAAATTTGCTAATTGGAAAGCCCCGACGGGCCCGGTCCAATCACCAAATTACACCGATGACCAAATCACCGAATCCTTTAAAACTGCAGCCCTGCCTCGCGCGCCGCGTCGGCCAGGGCTTTGACCCGGCCGTGGTAGATGTAGCCGCCGCGATCGAACACCACCTTGCTGATGCCCTTCGCTTTGGCCCGCTGGGCGATGGTCTTGCCCAGGTCCTTGGCCGAAGCGACGTTGCCTCCGGTCTTGCGCTCGCCTTTCTTGCCTTCGGCGGTGCTGGCGGCAACGATGGTGGCCCCCTTCAAATCGTCGATGACCTGCACGTAGATGTGGTTCAGCGAGCGATACACGTTCAAGCGCGGCCGCTCCGCCGTGCCCACGACCTTTTTGCGGATCCGGTCATGTACGTGACGCCGCGTCGTGTTCTTGGATAGTTTCGTAAGCATCGTCTGGATCCTCGGTCGCGGCGCCGGTGGCAGACCGCAGCTTCTCAGCTGACGACTGACGCCCGGCGACGGACGACTATTTTGCCCCCGTCTTTCCCACTTTCTTCTTCAGGCGCTCGCCCAGGTAGCGTACGCCTTTGTTCTTGTAAGGATCGGGCGGACGCAGGCCGCGCATTTCCGCGGCTACCTGCCCGACCTTCTGCCGGTCAATCCCGGTGATCGTGAGTCTGGTCTGCTTGGGGTCGACCGCCACGTCGATCCCGGTGGGCAGCGGATACTCGATGGGATGGGAGAATCCCAGGTTGAACACCACCGTGCCTTTGCCCTTCATCTCGGCGCGGTAACCGATGCCGACGATCTCCAGTTCCCGCGTCCAGCCCCGGGTGACACCCTCGACCGCGTTGTTGACCAGTGCCCGCGCCAGCCCATGGACGGCGGCCTGGGAATCGTTCTCCCGAATCGCCACCAGGTTGCTGTCCTGTTGCTCCACGCGGATGCCCGCCGGCAGTGGCGTGTCCAGCTTGCCTTTCGGACCCGCGACCGCCACCGTGTTGCCTTCAATCTTTACCGTCACGCCCTTGGGGAGGGGGATCGGCTTTTTTCCGATTCTCGACATAGCAGTCAGCTCTCAGCTACCAGATTTCGCAGAGGACCTCGCCGCCCACCCCTTCTTTGCGGGCCTGGCGACCGGTCATCACGCCTCGCGGCGTGGTCAAAATGTTGATGCCCAATCCCCCGAGCACGCGCGGAATCTCCGTCCGCCGCACGTAAACCCGGCAGCCGGGGCGGGAAACCCGCTCCACTTTCGAGATCGCGGCTTCATTGTTGCTGCCGTACTTCAGATAGACGCGCACGATCTTGTGTCCGTCTTCTTCCGTTGCCTTGAAGTTCGAGATGTAGCCCTCTTCCTTCAAAATGCGGGCAATCTCCAGCTTCAGCTTGGAAGCGGGAATATCTACCTTCTGGTGACGCGCATTAATCGCATTGCGAATGCGCGCCAGCATGTCTGCGACCGGATCGGTCAACCTCATCGTCTGCTTCTCCTCGAGCCACCCGTTCGCTCCGCACTTTCCGGAGAACCCGCGGCAGCTTGCTTTGCTCTCTCTATCCCTGTCGTCCTCCGCCACACGCTTCGTGTCTGGCAAAGGACCCGGGGGCGCCGCGCGAATCGCTCGCACTTCCTGCGAGCGGCACACCGCGCGATGCCGCACCTGCCTACCAGGACGACTTCGAAACCCCGGGAATCTCTCCCCGCAACGCCAGCCCGCGGAAACACAGACGGCAGATGCCGAACTTCCGCAGGTAAGCCCGCGGACGCCCGCAGATCTTGCAGCGGTTGTGCTTGCGCGAAGAGAACTTGGGCTTGCCGGCGTCCTTCACTCGTTTTGCTGTAGTAGCCAATGTCGCTCCTATACTTTCCGGCTCGAACGCTGTCAGCTCTCCGCCGTCAGCTCCCGGCCCGTACATCCTCTCTCAACCACCCCATGATTCCCTGATCCGCAGAATCAAGGATTCCATTCCTCAAGCCCGGAACGGCATTCCCAGGTGCCGCAACAGTGCCCGCGCCTGGTCATCGCTCGCGGCCGTGGTCACGATGGTCACGTTCATGCCCTTCAGCTTGTCCACCTTGGCGTAGTCGATTTCGGGGAAAATCAGCTGGTCGTGCAAGCCCAGCGTGTAGTTGCCACGCCCGTCGAACGACTTGGTCGAAACCCCGCGGAAGTCGCGTACCCGCGGGAGCACGACATTCACCAGCCGATCGAAGAACTCGTACATGCGGTCGCCGCGCAGAGTCACCATCGCGCCGATCGCCTGTCCCTCGCGCACCTTGAAGGCCGCGATCGACTTCTTGGCCCGTGTCACCACCGGTTTCTGCCCCGTGATCTGGCCCAACTCGTTCACCGCCGGATCGAGGACCTTCGCATTCTGTGTGGCTTCGCCCACC
>DATFTE010000148.1:0-14352 GCA_035262225.1 Terriglobales bacterium | reverse complement strand
GGCGGCGGAGGTGATGCCCATCACGATGTCGCCGCGATTGTGCAGGATGGCTCCCGCCCCGATAAAACCGATGCCGGGAACGATCTGCGCGGCAATACGGGTGTGATCGCCGAGGTGTTCGACCGCAAGTTGATCCGACAGGAGGGTGAACATGGCGGAGCCGAAACAGATGAACAGGTTGGTGCGCAGGCCCGCAGGACGATGCTTCAACTCGCGCTCCAGCCCGATCGCTCCGCCCAGCACCGCCGCCAGGACCAGGCGGGCGATGCTCGAGCCTACCGGCGACGTGATGACGTTGTGCCACATTTCTGAGTTGGTTGGTGCGCCCAGCACGGCAAGAGATGGGTGGATTTTATCATCGCAAAGGCGCACGGCCGCGCGCTTCCGCGGCTCCGAGGTAACCGGAAAGATTACCGCGACGGACGGCGCGCCATGTAGATGGTGGCGGGAGCCTGTCCGTAGGTGTGAAGCACTTCAAGGGTAAAAAGCTTCTTCCGATCGACCGCCGCCGAGACGGGATCGCCCTCGAAGGCTACGACCAGGTCGGCGTATTTCGCCGGATCGGCCAGGGCTCTCTCCCACAAGCCCTCGGGGTCGGAGGGGCGAATCCAGGGGCGATGATCGCCTTCGTTGATCGTACGCTTCAGCGGGATCGCCGCCCGCTGGAGCGCGCCAACGTGATCGCCGAGGTACATGAGAATCGTCGTATCATGCGGCAGCTCGCTAAGGGTCTCGGCAAGCTGGGTCTCGAGTGCAATCCGGGTGCGGGAGTTGATACGAGCCTCGCGCACACAAACCGGCTGAATTCGCCACAGGATCGCGTAACTGCCGGCAACCATCAGCAGCAGCAGCACGAGAGTCACGGTTTTTCCCAGCGTGTTGCGTATAAAGCGGCCCGCGAAGTAGACGACCAGGCTGAGGAATGCGGCGAACGCCGGCAGCAACTGGATCCCGTAACGAACGTTGTAGTAGGAAAACGGCCACCACCCGGGCACGTACACGGGAACGCCCCCGTAGGCCACCGCGAGCGCATAGAAAGGCAGAGGCGTCCACAGCAGGAGCAGCGGCCACAGCCTGCGATCGGCCAGGATCAGCACCGTTCCCGCCAGAGCCAGCAGCAGCCAGATCTTCTGCCAGAAACCTTCGCCGACATTTTGCTCGGCGGATTTCAGAAAATACGTCACCGCCACCGGCAAGTTTTTTGTGCCGGGGTGAACGCCCGCCGCGGGACTCTTTTGCTCGATGGCGTGTGCCGAGTACGGGCCGTTCAGAAACTCGAGCGGATTGCGGTAAATGATCGAGTTGTAGGCCAGCCAGAGTACCGGAGCCGAAGCGGAGATCAGAACAAACTTCTCAAGAGTGGGCCGCAGAGATTTCTCGCGCAGGCTCCCCCCGAGAAAGATCACGAGCACCCCCAGGAGAACCACAGCGGAGAGAAACCATCCGTCGTAACGGGTCAGGCATGCGGCGGCGAGACACCAAGCACATTTCGTCAGCGAAGCCGCGGCACGGGACTCGCCCTGCGGCGCGGGAAAAGCCGTCTGCAGGACAAATTCCGTGAAGTAAACCAGGGTCCAGATAAAAAGCGCCAGGTAGAGCGCTTCGGTCAAGGCTGTGGATTGCAGGTAAAGCAGGTTGGGGTTTGCGGCGTAGACCGCGGCGGCGATCCAGGCGGCGACGCGTGAATTGGAGTCGGGCGGCAGGTTGAAGCTGGTGGCGCTGCGCACCAGGCGGAGGATCCCCACCACTCCCAACACGTAGGCGGCCATCGACGGAACCGATCCCCCCGCTCCCGTCTGCCACGAGTGCAGGGATACGATGAACGGCATGATCAACAGGTGCGGCAGCGGAAGCCATACGGTCCCCAGTTGCAGCGGTCCGGGCGTGCGCGAGTCGAAGACGCGGCGAGCGATGTTGATGCGGGCGACCGCATCGCCGTAAAGCAGCACCATGTCGTGCTGCAGGAACCACAGGAAGGCGACGAGCGATGTGCAGGTCGCCAGCAATGCCACGAGCGACAGGTCCAGGTCCCGGTGGCGGGGTGCGCGTTTCATTCCAGGTGTGACAATTCGCGGAAGAGTTGAAAGCGTGCCTCAATTTCGGCCCGGGTCAGGTTCTCGAGGCGTTCGGTGCCGAAACGCTCGACGGCGAACGATCCCATCACTCCGCCGTAGAAAAGCGCGCGCTTGATCACTTCGCGGTTGATATCGCCCTGCGAGGCGATGTAGCCCATGAAGCCTCCGGCAAAGGAGTCGCCCGCCCCGGTTGGGTCTTTGACCTCCTCGATGGGAAGTGCCGGTGCGCGGAAGGGATGGCTGCCCACCCCGAATGCGCCTTCGCGGAAGAAGATGGTGGCGCCGTATTCTCCGTGCTTGATCACCAGCGCCTGCGGTCCGAGGGCCAGGACTTTGCGCGCCGCGCGCGGCAGGCTGCTGTCCCCCGCCAGCATTTTGGCCTCGTTGTCGTTGATGAGAAGGATGTTCACCAGCCTGAGGGTCTCGACCAGCTCCCTTCGCGTGCCCTGAATCCAGAAATTCATGGTGTCGCCACCGGTGAGTTTGACCGAGTCCATTTCCAACCGCACCGCGGCCTGCAGGCTGGGATGAATGTTCCCCAGAAACAAGAACTGGGAATCCATGTACTCCTGCGGAATGCGCGGCTGAAAGTTCTCGAATACGTTCAGCTCGGTGAAATCGGTTTTAGCCTCGTTCAGGTTCTCGAGATAGTGTCCGCCCCAGCGGAAGGTCTTGCCCTGGGCGCGCTCGATGCCGCGGGTGTCGATGCCGCGCCGGCTGAGAACGTACTCGTGCTCGGCGGTGAAATCGGAGCCGACCACCGCCACCAGGCGCACGTCGGTGAAGAAGCTGGCGGCCAGTGAAATATAGGTTGCCGAGCCGCCCAGGACGTTGTCAGCGCGGCCGGACGGCGTCACGACGGTGTCGAATGCGATGGAACCGACGACAAGCAGGCTCATGACTTTATTTTTTGTCCAGGTATTTATCGAGAATCAAACTCAGCCTTTGACGCGTGGCCGCGGGAATCTTGTCGCGATCCGTCAGGATGGCGTGGGCAAGCGCAAAGCCGCACTTGCACTTCCGTCCGGACGGCAAGCCGGCCACGCTCTCGCGCACGACCTTGGCGGCGTTCTCGGCGTTTTTCACCAGCACGGCGACAATCTGGTCTACCGTCACTTGATCGTGGCCGGGATGCCAGCAGTCATAGTCGGTGACCATGGCCACGGTGACGTAGCAGATCTCGGCCTCGCGGGCGAGCTTGGCTTCCTGCAGGTTGGTCATGCCGATGACGTCGGCGCCCCAACCGCGGTAGACGTTCGACTCGGCACGGGTCGAGAATTGCGGGCCCTCCATGCAGACGTAAGTGCCGCCGCGTTTGCCGGTAACGCCGACCTTCCTGCATGACGCTTCGACTACCTTGGCCAGCTCGGGGCAAACGGGATCGCCGAATCCGATGTGAGCGACGATGCCGTCGCCGAAAAATGTGTCGATGCGATGGCGGGTACGGTCGTAAAACTGGTCGGGAATGACGAAGTCGAGCGGCTTGTGTTCCTCCTTGAGCGAGCCGACCGCGGACACGGAGACGATGCGTTCGACACCGAGCTGCTTGAATCCGTAAACGTTGGCGCGGAAGTTGAGTTCGCTGGGCAGCAGGCGGTGGCCGCGTCCATGCCTGGCGAGAAACGCCACCTTGCGGCCTTCGAGCGTGCCGAGAACGTATGGGTCGGAAGGATCGCCAAAGGGAGTCTTCTGTTGAACCTCATGGATATCGGTTAGGCCGGGCATGGAATAGAGCCCGCTGCCGCCGATAATTCCAATTTCCGCTTCCGACAATCGTCCCCCCGATGGCTCCGCCGGGTGAAATCAAGCCGTTGATTATACAAGAGGAAAACTGCGGAAGCGTTGGTAACAACCGGGACGGCACGACCCGGTACAATCGGTGGCCATGAGAGACCTGCTGGCCTCGTTCGTTTTGTTCGCAACCTTCGCCACAGCCCAGGCCGCCCCCCCATCCACAACCGTGCCTGTCACCCTCGATCACAACCGCATCATCATCGACGTGCGTTTTCCCCTGCCGGATGGCTCGAAGAAGCGTGCGCGGGCGTGGGTGGACAACGGGAATACCGAGATGTGGATTACCGGAGACCTGGCGAAGACGTTGGCACTAAGTCCAGCCGGCGAAGCGGGGAAAGATTCGAGAGTCGTCCCCAGGCAGCCACCCAAAGACATCATTATCGGGGGATTAACCATTCATCCCGAGGGCGTAACGCAGGTGAAAGCGGTAACGGGATTCGACAGCGTTGCTCCCGGGTCGAGCGCCGAGATCACAATCCCTTCCACCATCCTGCGGCACTACGACGTGCTGGTCGATTACCTGAACCGCGAACTGACCCTGGCTTCTGCCGGCACCATGCGATTTGAAGGCGAGAGCACCAAAATCATGTTGAATCCGCAGAACGGACTGATTCAAGTCGCGAGCACTCTGGCCGGAGAAAAACAGAATCTGGCGCTCGACCTTGGAGCCTCGTGGAGCTTCATCTCCAGCAGCGTGTTCGAGAAGCTGCGGAAGGCCAATGCCGCCTGGCCGCACATGATCGGAGCGGTGGGCTCGGCCAACATGTGGGGCGGCGCGGAGGAAGCCGGCTGGGAGTTGCTGCGCATTCCCAGCCTCGAGTATGGGCCGCTCACCCTCAGCGAAGTCGGGGTGGCTTCGTTTTCGAGAGACAACATGGAGTTTTTCGAAAAACGCGCCGGCATTCCGACAGTCGGGCTCATCGGCGCCAATGCCCTGCTCAATTACCGTGTCGGCCTCGACTACGCGCACGAAACGGTCTACTTCCAGCAGACCTCGAAACATCGTCCGCCGGACATGGATGTGGTGGGACTGGTGCTGAAGCCGGAGACCGACGGCCACTACCGCGTGCTCGGCGTTGCCGAATACGAGGGCAAGCCCTCGGTGGCGGACGTCCATGCAGGAGACGTTCTGGTGTCGGTGGATGGGACACCGCCGACCGGCGGAACCATGGGACAGGCCTGGTCACTCCTCGGGGGAAGTCCCGGCGAGGTGCGGACGCTGGTGCTCGACCGCGGGGGAAAGCAGTTTACGGTGCAGGCGACGGTGCGGCGATTTCTGAACGCGCAAGCAGGTAAGCCGTAGCGGGTTCGGGTGCATCGCCTCCCTCGCCGCCCCGTCGTTGTTCAGGAATCGACCCGGCATTCACGGGTCGCGCCGGGAGCTTTATTTCCTGGGCGGGCTGGCAGGCGGAGACGCCCGCCCTCAACGGCGATAGCCTTTTATTGCGGCGACCTACCCGCAGTCTTGAACAAGTCGCCCTCGATCACATCGCTGGTTGCCTGGTCGAGGCTCTCGGTGATGAGCACCGTGTCTCCCCGGACAATGATTTCGACAGTTCCCTCCTCGGTCTGCCAGGCATGTCTGCCGGAGAGCGATGTCAGGGCCTGCAAGGCGACCCCCGGCTTCTCACGATCTGCGCCGGCTTCGTGTACGTGGTGATAGCGGGTTTCGAGCGCCCGCGCATAGGCGGCCGCGAACTCTCCTGCAGCCTGCGCACTCGACCACCGCGAAACGTACAGCAGTCCCAGCGGAGCTCCCGGGTTGCCTTTGGGACGCGCGGCGTAGTAATAGCCGCCGCGCCACTCGGGATAGAGCTTGCGGGAAACCTCCTCTCCCGCATACTGGTCGAGGAGTACGGCGACATCAAATTCTCCCATGGCGCCGACATCGAAGCGCTCGTAGCCGGCGAAGTCTTTCCTGAAATCTACGAGGGGCACCGGTGGAAGCTGTTCGCCGGAAAGGTACGTCTTCGGTTCCATAATCTGGCGCGTGCTGTGGGGCGGGTTCAGAAATACGCCCGCGTACGCCTTCTGGCGGTCGCCCGCGTTCAGCAGCGCCGCTTCGAAATCCAGCCCGTAGCGATAGGGAAAGGTCAACGCGTCTTTCAGAAAAATAGGTGCATTGTGGAACTGAACGGAGTCGGGCGTGCCCGCCAGCATGCTCTGCTTCAGAGCGTCGACCACCTGGGGAGAATCCTTGATGCTCTGCCCCGCTGGCGCCAGCGTGTAGTCCACCAGTGTGACCATGGCCTGCCCCTCGACCACCGCTTGCCGGGCGGTTGCAATCTCGTCACGCTCGATGTCCTCGCTGGTGATGTCTTTCTTGGTGTCGAGATCCACATCGCCAGCCTTCATCCACTTCTCGATGCCGAAAGACTGATCCTGTAAAGCGTGGGTGAGTTCGTGGGCCATCACCGGGCGCTGCTGGTCCACGCCCACCCAGTCGAGCAGGTTCACGGTCTTGGTCTTGGGGTCGTAGTATCCGGCGACCTGCTCCTTGAGCAAGGCGACGAGGAAAGTCTGCAGGTCGAAATCGCGCGGCAGCAGGCCGAATTTTTTCAGTACCAGTTCGGAACGGCGCAGGCGCTGCGCGTCCTTGTCCTCGGCCATGTTCTTCCCGAGGTACGCCTCGACTTCGTTGCGGCTGGTCAGGCGGCGCTTGACCTCTTTCTTGATGGGAAGCCCGGTGTCGTCGCTCGAGAACTTCAGGATCTCGTCGACTTCCCGAAAAAGCGCGGCCGCTTCTTTGGGGGAGATCCTGGTTTCGGTCTGCGCCGTCGCCGGCTCAGCCTGATCCGCTGCCGCAGCTTTCGCCTCGGGAGCGGCCTGTAGGGCGGGCGGGGGTGGGGTCTCGTGGCCTGCGGACCGGTGGGCGCAACCCAGGGCCGCCGCCAGGAGCAGCAGCGTGCAAATCAGAGCGTGGGAGGGGGCGGACTTTCGGTAGAATTGTGTTGCTTCCATCGCCAAGAGCACGTATGTCAGACGCCGATCCCCAGGAAACAGCTGCGGAACATTTTCGCAAGGCCTATGAACTGCAAATGGCCGGCGAATACCAGCAGGCGATCGAGTTCTACACCAAGTCGATCGAGGCCTTCCCTACTGCCGAGGCCTACACGTTTCGGGGCTGGACATACTCCTTCCTCGGCGACTACGAACGCGCTATCGCCGAATGCCGCACAGCCATTCAGGTGGATCCGGAGTTTGGCAATCCTTACAACGATATCGGGGCTTACCTGATTGAACAAGGGAAATGGGAGGAGGCAATCCCGTGGTTCAAACAGGCCATGGAAGCCAAACGCTATGAAGCCCGTTGCTACCCCTATTTCAATCTGGGACGCGTGTACGAGCACAAGCACGACTGGGCGCAGGCGAAACAGTGCTACGCGCAGGCATTTGCCATGGACCAGCGCTACATTGCCGCGCTAGCCGGTATTCGACGGTTGCGGGCGGCGTGCAATTGAAAGCTTCTCTCCGGTGCTTTGCGTCTAGCAGCTTTTCACCGCGAAGATCCCAGGGGAACGCAAGGAAGGAGCTTTACCCGCGCGAGACGCGATCCGCCACCCACTTTCCTGCTTCGATTGTCCCCAGTGTGCCGCCGAGGTCCCGTGTCGTTCTTTTTTCTCGCACGGCAGCGAGCACGGCCGACTCGATCCTGTCGGCTGCGTCGCTCAATCCCAGATGGTTCAGCATCATGGCCGCCGTCAAAATGGCGCCGAAGGGGTTGGCCATGTTTTTCCCCGCAATAAGCGGCGCCGATCCGTGCACAGGTTCAAACATGGATGTTTTTCCCGGATGAATATTTCCGCTGGCTGCCATTCCCAGGCCGCCCTGCAGTCCGGCCGCGAGGTCGGTGATGATGTCCCCGAACATGTTGTTGGTCACGACGACGTCGAACTGCCGGGGGTCGCGCACCATCTGCATCGAGAGGGCGTCCACATACATGTGTTGGGGCGTGATCTGCGGATACTCCTGGCTGACCTCCCTGAATGTGCGCTGCCAGAGGCTCCCGGCGTAGGTCATGGCGTTCGACTTGTCGCACATCAGAACTTTCTGGCGCGGGGAGCCGTCGAGTTTCTTGTGGCGCTCGCAATACTCGAAGGCGTAGCGGATGATCCGTTCCACTCCCTTGCGGGTGTTGATGTCCTCCTGGGTCGCGACCTCGTCGGGTGTTCCCTGCTTGAACACTCCGCCGGCATCGGTGTAAACCCCCTCGGTATTCTCGCGTAATACCACAAAGTCGACATCCCGGGGCTCAACCCCCTTCAGCGGGCACAGCGCAGCGTCGGTCAGCCGCACCGGCCGGACATTGGCATAGAGGTCCATCCTGAAGCGCATGCCCAGCAGGATTTCCCTGGCGTGAATGTTGGTCTTCACCCTGGGATCGCCGAAAGCCCCGACCAGGATGGCGTCGAAGTCGCGCCCCAGCATGGTGAACCCCTCGGGCGGGACGGTGACTCCGTCTTTCAAGTAACGTTCGGCGCCCCAGTCAAACTCGGTAAATTCCGCCGCCACTTGGGCCGCTTGCATGACCTTGACGGCCTGGGGAATCACCTCGCGCCCAATGCCATCTCCGGGAAGGACGGCGATTCGCTTGTTCGTGCTCACGGGAAAAGAGAGTATCAACTAATCGCGAGCATTGTCATTTCGACTATGAGAAGAGCCTCCTGGGAGCGGGGCTGGACAGGCGAGGCCTGCGTCTCTACGGGGCATTCACACGGAAATCACGCGCATTTGCGGAGGATTTGCGCGCGCCGCCGGCTCCGAGGTCCTCCGCTATAATTGACTATTCGGGTATGGGTCCAGCTGGACATAGCGAGGCGGAAGCCGCTGTCCACGCCGCCGCGCCGGTCGGCGACGAATTCGCCGCTCTGCGGACCGAGTGCGCTGTGTACCCGCTGTCGCGAACGAAGATCGCGCTGCGAGGAAGCGACCGGGTGCGCTGGCTGAATGGAATGGTCACCAACAATGTCCGTGATCTGGCGGTGGGACACGGCGTCTATGCATTCCTGCTCAACCCGCAGGGCCACATTCTGGGAGACCTTTACGCCTACAACCGCGGCGATTCGGTGCTGGTAGACACCGATCAGGCCCAATCCGGCCGGATCCTTTCCAGCTTCGATAAGTACATCATCATGGACGACGTCGAGGTGGAAACCCTCCCCGACCTGGACGCGATTGGTGTCGCGGGTCCCAAGGCACGCGGCGTCCTCCAGGCGGCGGGAATCCCCCCGGCCGAGTGCGAACCGCTCGAGTTCATGGAAACTGGGTGGCAAGATCTTGCGCTCACTCTGGTTCGGGGTGACAGTCCGTGCGTCGACTCCTATGAAGTCTGGCTGCCGCAGGCGAAGGTCCCCGTTCTCGAAGCGGCACTCGTTCGGGCGGGCGCCCGACCGGTGAGTCCCGCGACCCTGGAATTGGTGCGCATAGCATCCGGCATTCCCCGTTATGGACAGGACATCCGCGAGCGCGATTTGCCACAGGAGACCGAACAGGCGCGGGCGCTGAACTTCAGCAAGGGATGCTACATCGGACAGGAGATTGTCGAGCGCATCCGCTCGCGTGGAGCGGTCCATCGTAAATTCACCGGCTTTGAAGTGCCGGGCGAACAGCCGGAAGCGGGAGGGAAAATCACTGCCGACGGCAAGGAAGTTGGCGAAATCACCAGTGCGGCCGCGGTGCCGCTCGGCCTGTCCACCCGCCGGATTGCTCTGGGCTACATCCGCCGCGAGGCTGCTACACCCGGCAAGAAAGTGCAGATCGGCAGCAGCGAAGCTACGGTCGTCGATTTGCCCTTTCAAGAGATTTTTCAGCATTGAAGGAAACCCATGCCTGAGAAAAAACAGGAAGGCTTTACCGTAACTGACCGTCGCTTGTTTACCTCAGACGGAGAGATTCGCAAAGACGTCCCCGAGGAACCGCCGGCGGCGCCACAAGCCCAGGCCTCTGTTCCCCCGGACGCGGTCAGCCCGACAGAGGCGGCTGCCGAGGAATCGGAAGCTGCGCCGCCCCCTCCCACTGCCGACGAGCAGCGCGTCCAGGCTGACGCCTATCACAAGTCGTCGAAGGAAATGGATGCCCGGGTCGAACTCAGCGGCCGCTCCGCCAAAGACCTGGAGATGACGTTCGAGCGCTTCATGGCATCCCTGTACATGACCGCCATGTTGCAACTCGGGCTCATGCATGAGGAAGGCGGGCAGCCGCGGTTGGACCCCATCGGCGCACGCCAGACAATCGATACCCTGAGCATCCTCGCGGAGAAGACCAAGGGCAACCTGACCGCGGCGGAGGAGAATTTCCTCGAGAACTGCCTTTACGAGCTGCGCATGGCCTACGTGGAAGTCATGAATTCCCTTGCGCGCCCGCCCAAGGTCCCCACTCCCGGCGCGGGAACTCCCGGGCGATGAAGGCCACGCTCACCGTGCTGGGAAGCGGCACGTCGATGGGCGTGCCTACCATCGGTTGCGACTGCGCCGTTTGTCATTCGAGCGATCCCCACGACCGGCGCACCCGGCCTTCGGTAATGATCAGCTACAACGGCAGGAATGTCCTCATCGACACCACCCCGGATTTCCGCGAACAGGCGATTCGCGAGCAGATTCGATCGCTCGATGCCGTGCTCTACACCCACACCCACGCGGACCATATTCTCGGTATCGACGATCTGCGGCCGCTGAGCTTTCACCGCGAAGGCAAGATCCCGCTCTATGCCCGGCCTGACGCGGCGGAGTTTCTCTCGAACATGTTTCGCTACATCTTCGACGCCAACTACAAATATGGCGGGTTGGCGCAGGTGGAGATGAAGTCCCTGGATGGTCCGGTGGACTTGTTTGGCGCGCGCTTTGAGCCGGTAAGGGTGATGCACGGCGACACGGAGATCGTCGGCTTCCGCTTCGGATCAGCGGCCTACCTTACGGATTTCAGCCAAATTCCCGAGGCATCGTTCGCGCAGCTCGGCGGCCTGGACGTCCTTTTCCTCGATGCCCTGCGTCACAAGCCGCATCCGACGCACTCCACGGTGGAAAATTCGTTGCGCATCGTGGAGCGGGTCCAGGCGAAGCGCGCCTTCTTTACGCACATGTGCCACGACCTGCCACATGAGGCGACCAATCGAAGCTTGCCGCCTCACGTACGGCTTTCCTATGACGGCATGAAACTGGAGTTCGACATCTAGAAAGTATCCCGGAACGGGAAAGACCCGGATCGGTTATGAACGTCTTTCACAAGCTCGAAGATCTGCCGCCGGACTTTGGCCCCGCCATTGTCAGCGTGGGCAATTTCGATGGTGTGCATCGCGCCCACCTGCACGTCATTCACGAGATGGTCGAGCGTGCACGCCCGCAGAAAGCCCAGGCGGTAGCGGTTACCTTCGAGCCGCATCCGATCCGCATCCTGCGCCCTGATTCGGATCTGAAGCTCATTACACCCACCCCGGAGAAGCTTCATCTTCTCGAACAGACGGGACTCGATGCCGTGCTGCTCCTGCCCTTCACCCGGGATCTTTCCCTGATGACTCCCCATCAGTTCGCCCGCGAGATCCTGAAGAACAGGCTGCACGCGCGCCAGGTGCTCGAAGGCTACAATTTTCACTTCGGCCACAAAGCGTCAGGCACCGTGGAGACATTGCGGGAGCTGGGCCGCGAGATGGGCTTCGAGGTGATGATCTACCCGGAGATGAAGCTGCGCGGCGAGCCGGTCTCGAGCAGCCACATTCGCAAACTGCTGCGCGAAGGGCGCGTGAGCCGCGCCCGCCATCTGCTGGGACGATCCTTCGCCATTCTGTCTACCCCGGGCCGCGGAAGGGGCTATGGCGCGAAGTACACCGTACCCACCATCAATCTCAGCCGCTACCGGGAGATCGTTCCGCGCGACGGTGTGTACATCACGCGCTGCCGGGTAGGCAAGGAGTGCTTCGATTCCGTCACCAACGTCGGCCACCGCCCGACGTTCGGAGCCGATTCCTTTGCCATTGAAACTCACCTGCTGAATTTTCATCCCCTCGAACTCAATCCCGAGACCGAGGTTGAAATTTTCTTCCTGGACCGGCTGCGGGATGAGATCAAGTTCCCCTCCGTCGAAGCGCTCAAGCAGCAGATTGGCCGCGACGTGCACAAAGCCAACCGGTACTTCCACCGGCTCGAGTCGCGGTCCGCGAATTCGGCGGCGCCTCGCTGAAGGCGGCCGCGCGGACATCGTTGATTTCCATTTGCCAAGCCGCAAGCGAATATTGACAATCCCCAAGTGCTCCGCCTCCGCGACGCTACCCTGGCGCAGCGCCACACCCTGATCGCCGCCGCGCTGGGTTGGATGCTCGACGCCTTCGACGCCATGCTCTATGCGCTGGTGCTCGCGCACATCATGCGCGACCTCGGGATGACGAAGTCCACCGGCGGCCTGCTCAATACGCTGACCCTGCTGGCATCCGGAATCGGCGGCGTGGCCTTCGGCTTTCTCGCCGATCGCATCGGACGCAAGCGGGCGCTGATGCTGAGTATTCTTACTTACTCGGTTTGCTCATTTGCGTCGGGACTCTCGACTTCGATCCTGATGCTGGCCGTCTTCCGCTTCATCCTGGGCCTGGGCATGGGCGGCGAGTGGAACACCGGCGCAGCTCTGGTGGCCGAAACCTGGCCCACGGAACTGCGCGCCCGCGCCCTCGCCATCGTGCAGAGCTCGTGGGCCATCGGGTATGCGCTGGCGGCTCTGGTGGCCGGGGTGGTGCTGCACTTCTCCAGCTGGCGGATGGTGTTCTTCGTCGGCATCCTGCCTGCGCTGGTTACGTTATGGATTCGGAGCGGCGTGCCGGAATCCACTCTGTGGGAGCACCGCCGGCCGGCGGTCGCCGTCAGATCCGGCGATGCCGCCAGCTTCTTCGACATCTTCCGCCCTCCTTACGCGAAAGCCACCTTCGCCCTGCTGTTTCTCAACTTCTTCTGCCTGTTCGCCTGGTGGGGGCTGTTCACCTGGATTCCGCCCTATCTTTCGCTGCCCGTGGCCCAGGGCGGACGCGGTTTCGATCTCATCGAGACCACCACGCTTCTGCTGGTTCTGAATCTGGTCGGAATGCTGCCCGGCTACCTGAGCTTCGGATGGGTGGCGGATTTTCTGGGACGCCGGCGCGCGTTCGTGGTGTACACGCTCGTGGCCGCGCTGCTGGTTCCGCTCTATGCCCTCGCACTCCAGCCGTGGTCGCTGCTGGTCGCCGGCACCGTGCTGGCTTTCTTTGGCACAGGATACTTTTCCGGATCCGGCCTGATCGGCAGCGAGATCTTTCCCACGCCCGTGCGCGCCCGCGCCCTGGGTTTCACCTACAACGGCGCCCGCGCCATGAGTTCCGTCGCACCTTTTGTAATCGGAACCATAGGTCAGAGCAGGGGCCTGGCTTCGGCGTTCTATCTGTGTGCGGGATCGTTCCTGCTGGCAGCCTTCTGCGCGGCGCAGTTGCCCGAGACCAGGGGGAAGGACCTGAAGTGACGGCGAGGATTTCGAAAGGGCGCCGTCCTGTCAGAATTGTCATTCCTCGCGCAGCGCGGAATCTCCCGTCACTCAATCGGCTCCACGACCGTTGCTCTTCCCTTGCGGTCCGGTAACTGCACCACCAGTGTTGCCGCCAGCACCAGCACGATGCCCATCATCTGCACGGGACGTATGACTTCGCCCAGCACGGCCGCGGCGATGACAATCGAGAACACCGGCTCCAGGCAACTGACGACAATCGCGCGCGTGGGCTCCAGGTGCTGCAATCCCGCAAAATAGAGCGAGAACGGACCGAGCACCGACAGCAACGAGAAAATCAGCAGGAACGTCCACTCAACAGCGGAGTAATGGGCGGCTGCGATCTTCCACGGAGGGTTCACGACCAGCCAGAACAGGCTCGCGCTCGAGGTCACGAACAGCAGCACCGTCCAGCGATCGTAACGTGCCAGCAGGCTGTGTCCTCCAACGTTGTAGCAGGCGAAAGCAAGCGCCGCCAGCATCGCCGCCGCGACGCCGAGGGTATCGAGTCGCACGCCGCCCGAGCCCACCATGCCGATGACCAGAACAATTCCCGCAAGCGCCAGCGCAACAGCCACCACGCGTTGCGCCGTCGCTCGCTCGAGCCCGCGCATCACCATGTAGAGCAGAACCCACACCGGCGCGGTGTACTGCAGGATGATGGCCACGGCGACACTGGTCCGCTGAATCGCCAGGTAGTAAAAGTAATTCGATGCCGCCACGCCAAAAATGCCAAGCAGAAACAACCGCCATGTATCGCCCGCGGGCAACCGCAGCCGTCCCGCTCCGCGCGAGAGCCAGAGCACGGGCAACAGCACCAGGAAAGAAAAGGTCACACGCGACTGTGACAGGATCAGGGGATCAATCGGGCGCAGCGCTTCTCCCCGCGGAAGCAGCCGGCCGGTGAAGGCGGCGCGTCCCAGCGTCGCCGCCACTCCCCACAGGAACGTGGCCGAGGCGATATAGAAGTATCCGCGTGCGGGATGCGCTC
>DATFTE010000147.1:0-33390 GCA_035262225.1 Terriglobales bacterium | reverse complement strand
CTGTGTCCAGAACAATCCCGCCGACGTGATTCCGTAGTTGAAGTCGTTGATTTGCGAGCCGTCCAGGCTCGAGAAGAGGTCGAGTCAGACGAAGGCGAAGCTGCCTTTGCGCTGCTTGCCATCTTGCCCGACGTAGGTTCCGGTCATGAACCGTGTGTCGTTGGCAAAGGTCACGCTACTCGTTCCGCTGCCATCGGTGACGGTGCCGGTGCCGTGCCCCGAGGCGAGGCCCACGCACCCTTTGAAGTTCCCGACAGTCGAAACCTCGCTGCCAGGTGCAGGCAAGAAGAGGTGGAACAGCTCCGTGTCCGGTCCCAGCAGTTCCGTGCCTCCGAGAATCGGGCTCGGAGACGGACTGCAGAACAGGCCGGGAGCAGTCCCTTCGGCCTCGGCTTCCGTGGGAAATGTGAGGTTCGGCGCCATCGCTAGTCCGGCTGCGCCTACCGCGCCGGCGATGAAATTCCGGCGGGAAAAGGCCCGCGACCAGAAATGCGAATGCGCGCCAGCATGAGGTGGAGACAACATCGCGCTCGCCGCAGGCAGACCGGCCAGCGAAGTCCGCGATGACGGATGGCTGAACTGCATATGGATTCTCCTGTTGTAAAGGCATTGCTCCGGGGGGAGGAGATCGGGAGTAGCGCCTGTCTTCGAACGCGTATAGAGATATTCTTTGGTGCCCTTGGGAAAGGCCGAAACGTCAACAGGGGAAGTAGACGGACGGCACAGCGAGTGGCCCACACAGTAATTCAAATTCGAGACGGATTTTGCGCTCCCGGACGCCAGTTTGTCAACGGCGGAACAAGCGATTTTGCCTAATAACCAAACGGGTCCTAGGGTCTTTCGCCCCATACGCCGTTAATGAGTGAAATTGATTAGATAACAACGTCGGCTCCTCGCCGGCCGCGCAAACTTGGCAGCGCATAATTGAAGCGCCTCATATTGTGTCGCGTTCCCCCGCTTTCTCGGCAATTTCAGGAATTTTCCGGGCAGCCCGTCACGTTTTTCCCATTACCACCACATCTGAGTTCCCGAACTTGGTTTCGATTCTGGTTTCCCTAGGCCGAAAGTCTCTTGACAACATCTGAGGCCGCAGAACAAAATCCCGCGGTTCCAAGCGGCGGTGTGCAAAAACCCTGATTCATGTTCAGGCCCGGGTGTGATTTCTCTCGATCGTTCCACTTGTTTTAATTCGAAAATGCTTCGAAGCCTGCACTCCGCGTTGTTCAATCGGCGTAGCCCTTCTAAGGAGCCTTGGATGACGAAGTCTGTCCTCGCACAGTTCGGCCCCGCGATCGTTCCTACGATACTGTTTTTCACCACCGCGATTTTCGCCCAAGTGAATGCCGTCTACATCGAGAGCAACGTCGGACAAGTCCCGGGCAAGAATTCCGTCTTTGCGCTTAAAAACGACGGCGAGGGGAACCTCACGCCCATCAAGGGATCTCCGTTTCTTACCGGCGGTACCGGCGTCTTTGAAATGAATTCAGTGTTCGCTCCCGGGTTCAGTGCCGATCAGGAAATTGTGGTCAGCGCTGCTGGAACGCTTTTGTTCGCAGTCAATGGCGACTCCGATACAATCACCAGCTTCGCCATCAACTCCGACGGCAGCCTCACCAATCTCGCTACCGCGACTTCGAATGGACAGGATCCAGTCAGCATTGGCCTCGATGAGATCAGCCCGGCGGGGCCGCAGATGACCGTCGTGAATCAGGCAAACGATCCTAAACAGACTGGCGGGGTCCCCAATGCGACTAGTTTTACCGTCGACCTCACAACCGGAATCCTGACGCCTGTTGCGAACTCAACGGTCACGTTCCCAACCGGCCCGAGCCAGGCCCTCGTCAGCCCAAGCGGCAAATTTGTTTTCATTCCGGCGGGCAGCACTTTGTATTCCTACAGCGTCGGGGCTGGTGGTCTGCTGATCCTAAATAACACCCAATCAGGTGGAGGTTTTAACGGCGAAGCGGCCAATCCGAAACAGCGGGCTCTCTACGTCGGAATAGCGGCGGTGAATCAATTCGCTGTAGATACCTACAACATGCTGGGAGACGTCGCGCTCTCCAGAACCGTTGTGGACCCCGGTTCCCTGCCGTGCTGGTTCACCATCGACTCCGCAGGCACCCACCTTTATGTAGTCGAGTCCGGCACGAGAACGCTCACGCTCTACAACATCGGAGGAGCGAATTTCCTGAATCCGCAGCAGGTGCAGCACCTGACTCTCAGCGCCGGTACCGATGAGCCAACAAACCTGAAGCTCGATCCTACCGGCCAATTCCTCTACGTGCTTGGCTTGCAACCGAATGGGCAGACCCCAGGAAACTTTCTGCATGTGTTGAAAGTCAGCAGCACCGATGGCACACTGACCGAGACGCAAACTCCGATCAAGATTCCTGTCCACAACGGGGAAGTTCCCATGGGCCTTGCGGTGGTCATGAAATAACGGACAGCTGGCACAGTAATTCTCGAAAACCAGCCTCAGGCGACATAAGACTCATTCCAGCGAGATGTCCATGAAGTGCGCTCCCCTCCTCTCGACAGCGCTCGCCCGTACTCAGCAGCGCGGTCAGCGCCGCTGGCGTTCGGGCGCCGGTGACCTTCCGAACACAAAGGGAATAGAGCCCTTCGCGCTCGATCTCCGCGGCCCCCAGTACCAGTGCGTCCAGATCATCGAAGACCGTCACATACCGTCCCGATAGTGCGTCGGCACGCCGGGAGTCGAGGTCGACGGCGAGTTGCCCGGGCCGCTCCATCGAAACCTCCAGCTTCTCTGTGAAAATGAGCCCCAACCACGGGATCCACCGCCGGCCCTTTTCCGAGGTAACCGAGTGCTCCGACATCGCCGTGCGGGTTGTGCCGGGACCGATGGCGAAGACCTGCACCCTGGTAGCCCGGCACGGTCGCTGAACGACAATTACGACGGATTCACTCCGCTCTCTTCTCCGGTTTGGCTTGTGCGTTATCGAAATACTTCACGAACATGACCTCGTTCTGTGCCTCGTTATACAGAAGTTCGTCGGCGGCGGCCTTTGTCATCAGGATTCCAAATCCACCGGGGCGAATTCCACGTTCTTCACGAACGGACACATGGGCTATAGGTTCCGATTCCGGTTGGCCGACCGCTGCATGAGAGAGTCCCTCGAACGAAAAACCAGGACCCGGGTCGGCGATGCGGAACATAAGCATTCGCGGCGAGCGGACAGAAGCAATCCGAACCTTTCGATTGGGATCGAGCTGACCACCCCATTCGACTGCGTTGAGCAGCAGTTCCCGGAAGCATGAAGCAATCGTTTCGCGCACACCGTCAGGAAGATCAGCCTCCAACTTCATCATGAAGGTCTGAATCCGCTCGGCAGCCTCGCGTGTGCAAGGAATAAGGAGTTCGACCCATTGCGGACGGGCCGACAGCACTTCTATAGCCGCTTGCTGATCGGCGGAAAGCGCTCGTTGCGCGGCTTCGACGGCTTGGCGCGGAGGAAACGGTTTGCTCAGGTAATCGTAGGCTTGCTCCTTCACCGCGCGCAAGAGAGTCTCGGACGTACCGTCGGAGGTCATTATGATGACTTTAGGCCGATTTGTCCCCGAGCGAATACGCGCTAGCACTTCAAGTCCTGAAAGGTGAGGCATCCAAATGTCCAGGAATACAAGGTCGTACTGTTTTTCCTGAATAGCATTCAGTGCAGCAATCCCATCTCCGGCTTCTGATACCTCAAACCCCGCGTTCTCGAGCAGTCTGGAGACGCCGTGGCGAGTCGCCACATCGTCATCGGCAATCAGAATTCTATGTGGATCCGGGGTTTCGTTGGACATAAAAGGCCTCCCCGATCGTCGCGATCGGAATCGCTGGATACTATGTCGGTCTGCTGCTAGCGTCAATACGAACTTAGGCGTAGACTCCTCACCCTCGGAGAGCAAACATGTCCGCGCATTCACCATTGAGACCAACTGCCCCCGACACTGAAGTCACAGAGTTGCTCGATCTTGCCCTTGACCTGATCTGCGTGGCCGGCCTCGACGGATATTTCAAGCGGGTGAACAAAGCATGGACAGATGTTCTCGGCTACACAAAAGAGGAGTTGCTCACGCAGCCCTGGATCAACCTGGTCCATCCGGACGACCAGGAAGCGACGATTGCGGAGGCCGCCAAGGTTTTTCAAGGATATAAAACAATGCGCTTCCGGAACCGCTGTCGATCCAAGAACGGTTCCATCCGATGGATTGTCTGGACAGCGGCCGCTCCCGCGGACAGACATTTTTTTTACGCAACTGGCCGCGACGTAACCGAGATCAAACGCGACGAGGACCTCCTGCTCGCTCAGTACGCCGTCACCAAGGTGCTGGCCGAAGCACCTTCCCTGCACGAAGCGGCACCACAGATCCTGAAGAACATTTGCGAGACACTGGAGTGGGCTGTAGGCACCATGTGGCAGCTGGACAAGAAAGAAAGCATCTTGCGTTGCGTCGAGACCTGGCACATTCCAACCGCTAACGTAAGCGAGTTCTCGGCGCTCACTCGCTCCCGCACCTTCGATCGCGGCATTGGTCTACCTGGCCGTGTTTGGGGAAACGCCGAGGCGCTTTGGATCGATGACGTAACCAGAGACCCTAATTTCCCCCGTGCTCCGATCGCTTCGAAAGAAGCTCTGCACAGTGCGTTTGGCTTTCCAATTCTGCTCGGCGATGAAGTGCTCGGGGTACTCGAGTTCTTTAGTCACCAAATCCGGCAGCCTGACACGAAGTTGCTTGAGCTATTGTCGGCAGTCGGCAGTCAAATCGGCCAGTTTATCGAGCGCACGGAGGCGGAAGCCGCGTTGCGACTCTATGCAGGCGAGCTGGAATCCGCAAAACAAGTCGCTGAAGAAGCGACAAAAGCGAAGAGCGAGTTCCTCGCCAATATGAGCCACGAGATTCGCACGCCGATGAACGCGATTGTGGGAATGACCGAGCTTGCGCTGGGCACTCTGCTCACCAGCGAGCAGCGCGAATACCTGGGCATGATCAAGGATTCTGCGGATACCCTGCTGGCGCTGATCAATGACCTGCTCGATTTCTCGAAGATCGAGGCCCGGAAGTTCGAACTCGACAAGAGAGATTTTAATCTCCGTGACACGCTCGAAGACACAGTGCGTCTGCTTGCCCCGCGCGCTCACCAGAAAGAACTGGAGCTGGGGTGCCACATTCAAGCTGATCTGCCCGATCGTGTCTTCGGCGACCCGATTCGCCTCCAACAGATCGTCGTCAACCTCGTCGGTAATGCCATCAAGTTTACCGACAAAGGCGAAGTGATGCTGCACGTTGAGCGACAAAGCCAAGGTGAGTCGACACTCGATTTGCATTTCTTTGTGTCAGATACCGGCATTGGTATTCCTGAGGAGAAGCAGGAGACGATCTTCGAAGCATTCGAGCAGGTCGACAGCTCGACCACTCGCAACTATGGCGGAACCGGATTGGGGCTCTCAATTTCTGCCGCACTGGTTAAGCTGATGGGCGGAACGATGTGGGTGGAAAGCAAAGTGAGCCAAGGGAGCAAGTTCCATTTCACAGCGGTGTTGGAACTGAGAAAATCGGAATCAGAACCTGTTACCAAGGGGAGTCACAAGCTCATTGATTTGCCCATCCTGGTGGTTGATGACAACGCGTCTAATCGGCGAATCCTGAAGGAAATCCTGACGAACTGGCACATGAAGCCGACGCTGGCCAACGGCGGCGCTGAAGCGCTGAAAGCGCTTGAGAAGGGGAACGGCTTCGCCCTGGTGCTACTCGACGTCCACATGCCTGGCATGGACGGTTTTGCAGTGGCGGAGCAAATCAGAAGCAGGTACAAGCACCAGGGGATCAAAGTCATTCTCCTGACCTCCGCGTCGAGGTCCAGCGATGTTGCGCGCTGTCGCGAGTTGGGAATATCCGACTATCTCAGCAAACCGATCAAGCAGTCCCAGCTCTTTGACGCAATCGTTACCGCAATGGCTGAACACAATCGAGAAGGTGAGCAATACGAGAGCACATCAGCTTTCATCCACGCTTCTGAGCGCTCCCTGCGAGTTCTGCTTGCGGAAGATAACCCGGTAAACCAAACGTTAGCGATAAGGATCTTGGAGAGGCTTGGCCACAAAGTGCAGGTCGTCACCACTGGCAAGGAGGCGATCGGACTGGCTCAAGCGGAAGAATTCGATCTCATACTGATGGACGTACAGATGCCCGAGATGGATGGACTGGAGGCAACGACGGCCATCCGTGCTGCGGAAGCAGGCACCGGAAAGCATGTACCGATCGTCGCGATGACTGCACACGCAATGAAAGGCGACAGGGAAAAGTGTCTCAGCGCCGGCATGGATGGGTATCTTTCAAAGCCGATTCGCATTGCCGAATTGAAGCAAGCACTGTCTGAAGTAGAGAAAACAGGAAATATGGGTCAATCTGCCGAGCAGACGTTTCGGGCAATTGGTCCACTCGAGTTGCTTCTCGATTCGGTTATGGGAGATCGAGCTCTCCTTGCAGAAATGGCCGAGCTATGGCTTGCAGACAGCGTAAAGCAAGAAAAGGATATCCGAAACGGCCTTGATTCGGGCGACGCGAAGCTGGTCCAGAGGGCGGCTCACGCCCTCAAGGGGTCGGTTGGAACATTTCAGGCGTCTGCCGCGCAGGAAGCCGCGAACCAATTGGAAATCTCCGCGAAAGATGCCGACCTAGTGAGAGCGAGAAAGGTGTTCGAAAGGCTTTCGACCCAAATTGATCTGGTCAGGCAGGATCTTCGGCGGCTCGCGCAGGCCCCCGGGGAACGCGGGCCAGAACCTTGATCGACAGCCAGGATCCAATGATGGCCTCGATAAAGACCTACCCATGCCTAGCCTCCCTTCGCCTCCGACCCACTTTTTGACGGGACTCCTGCGCAAGATGAAGCTCGCCTTCTAGACATAGGGAGGCTTGTCCCTAGCCTTGATCGAAAACGCCTGCCAGCAGCATCTTTCCAACCCGAAGTGTCGGCCCGAGGCGTTTCCGTTCAAGGCTAGCGACGATCCGGGCACCACTATCGTGTTAGTGGACCTTGATTGTTGACTTAACGACACGATTCTGCCGAGGTTCCAGCGATCCCTTCAACTGACTGTCGCCACACTTTGGCGTCAACGAAACAGTAAGAAAAGAAAGCAGTTCACCCAGTGATGTGTCATCCACTGCCCCTGAATTTCGCGACGATAGCCGTGACGTCGTCGTGTTGTTCCTGAGGGCTGAATCGCCGAAGCCCATCCACGATTGCAGCCAGCAAAGCCTGGCACGACAATTCCCTGTGTTGCCGCAACGACTTAATCAGGCTCTGCTCGGCAAATTCTTCTCCCCGCTCGTTAACGGCTTCGGTGATGCCGTCAGTGTAAAGGACAAGCACGTCGCCAGAAGAAAGCTCGTGCTCCCCATCGCACAATCCCAATCTTTGCTCGCTGCCGGTCTGAAATCTACCAGACCGCCACCCAACACGCTGAGGACATGTTGAGTGGCGGGTCTTGGGTCAGCTGTACTTGTTATTTTCTGCTCGCAGGAGGAACGATATCATTCATTCGCAGGTATTCCACCATTTGCCCATAGTGATCATACGAGTGGGTCATGGCATCAACCGCGAACTGAACGCGGGTATTTTGTCTTGCGGTGTCAACGCGTGCCGGAAAAACTGGCGAAAGCGCATTTTCTGAGGTAATAGTAGCCGCGCTCTGATGCAGCGCGGTAAACGATCCTTTCAAGTAAGCCATGATCTCAGCCTTGGATCGCACAGCATCCGGGCCAGTTTCTGCCTCCTGGTCAGGCGTTGCCGACTTACCGAGGATGCGCGACGCCATCCGATAATTGTTCGCCGCCAGGTGTTTGACCTGCTGAGCGAAAGTACGAACACCGATAAACTCGCCCGCGGTCGGCGTGAACAAATATTTCTCTTCCGGCATTGCGTCTGCCGCAGAGACGACTTCCTTT
Source organism: Terriglobales bacterium (assembly GCA_035262225.1). Lineage (GTDB taxonomy): Bacteria > Acidobacteriota > Terriglobia > Terriglobales > Acidobacteriaceae > DATFTE01. The sequence goes on along the minus strand of DATFTE010000147.1, from coordinate 25,437 downwards.
TCAGTGTTGCTGATCCAGTAGTCAAGCGCCTGACTGATAGTGATTCCTGACGGACCCGGTGCCGTATCTCTGGTTGCCGGGCCGGCGGGTGGAACGATGCCATTGATCCGCAGATATTCCACGAGCTGGCCATAATGATCCCAGCTGTGAACGCAGTCCTCGATTGCAACGCCCAGACGCGTCGCCGTGCCCTCAGGCCACGGCGAAATGCCAGGAGTCGGAATCGGACGTTTTTCGTCATCGATCGCCGCTGCCGCGCGATGCATATAGGCAAACGAGTCTTTGAGATAGGCGATGATCTCCGGCTTGGTCTGGACTGCGCTCGAGCCCTTCTCGCCCGGTTCGGTATTGCCAGGCACTTTCTCTCCGAGTATGCCCGCGCCCAGCAGGTAATTGTCGGCGGCAATATGCTTGAGCTGGTCGGCGAAGCTCCGCACTCCCGTAAACTCGCCGGCTGTGGGCACGAAGCCGTACCTTTCTTGCGGCATGGCCTCAGCGACATCCAGGATTTGTTTCTCCTCGATGGCGAGAATGAAATTGATGATTTGAGTGTTGGTGCGGTGTGCCTCGGCGTTTGCGGTTTGCGCTGAGCATCCCACGCCGGCGGCAAACAAAACGACTACCATCAAACTCTTTGTCGTCATAAGTTCTCCTAAAGAAATCAGATCTGAAATAAGCGACACGACTGCGCACGTCTGCTGCAGCCTATTCACGCATGGTTTTCTTTAGGAGTGCGGGGGGCCACGATCGGTCTCAGGCGAGCCGATCGATAATACGATGATACGTGAGTTGAGAGCGGGCGAGGCTTTGCCCGTTGCACGCTGCAGCGGACTGCAAATCTCGCAGGCGCGGAGTTCCGCGAATTGAAACTGCGCGAGGCTACGCAAGCTGCACTGTCCACGCGACGACTTCAGCAGGTGGCCGCACCGAGACGATTTGGGCTCCGCTGCACGCGAATTGCTGGTAGTACAACGTCGTTGGCTGCGCCCACGAGGGCAGAAGCCTAGAGGCTCACTGCCAGAACCGGTTGCGCAACCGAGAGCTGAGGTTGCGAACACCAGAATCAGCAGGCCCGACGCGATAGAGGAGCGACACATAGAATTACTCCGTTTGGACGGAGTTGCACCTAAAAGGTTACCGGGTAGCAGTCACTGGTCAGTCCGCTCCCGGTTGAAGGGCCCGGAAGTCAACTGACGCCAACAGGCCTGATGAGCTCAACTCGTCAACTGACTTTTGGCAGTTGGCGGTGCGGCAGTTCCCCCGCTGTCTTGAAAACTGCTAAGCTGCCGAGCCGTGGGTGAGTTGAGCAAGTTTTTCGGGCTGGCGTTTAGTGCGCTGCTGCCGCTGGTAAATCCTTTGGGTACCGCGCTGGTGTTTCTGAGTCTTGTCGGCAGTGCGCCTCAGGCGGTCTATCGGGCGTTGGCACGAAGGATCGCAATCAGCACGACAATTTTCCTAATCTCGATCGAAGCCGGTGGAACTCTGTTGTTAAAGTTCTTCGGTATTTCGCTGCCGGTTGTGCAGGTCTCGGGCGGCCTCGCCCTCGCGGCGATGGGCTGGAAGTTGCTGAATCAAGAAGAGCCCGGCCAGAAAGCGACACCCGCTGATGACTTGGGCCTGCGATCACTCGAAGAAAAGGTTTTCTACCCCTTCACGTTCCCGATCACAGCTGGCCCCGGCTGTATAGTCGTCATGGTGACCTTGAGCGCGCACGCAACGGGGAGGGGTCTTCTGCCGAGTCTTACGGCGCACGCGGGCATCGTGATCGCAGTTGTGTTGCTGAGCGTGGCCGTCTACTTCTGCTACGGACACGCGCCAACATTAACCGCACGGATCTCCCCACAGAGTGCCCACGGCCTCCTGCGTCTTGTCGCATTTGTCCTGCTCTGCATCGGCGTACAGATTACGTTGAATGGGGTCGAAACCATCGTGAAAACTATGCTCTTGAAAACGTAACTGTCGTGCTTTCTGCCCCGGGATCGCCGAAGTTGGTGGCAGTCGTCGATGCAATTTCCTCTGTTTCCTGCGTGATCCAGCCGCTCGCGGACACTAGGTGGTTATTTCCCGCAGGCAGTATTTGATCTCCGTCGTAACTTCTTTCACCCGCATCCCTTCTTCCACTAACAACTTGCAGGCCAGGGCGGCGCGGGTGGGGGTGCCTTCTCCCACGTCGTAGGTGAGTCGGCAGTACTGGCAGTCCTCGTTCCAGCAGAAGCGTCCGTAGGAGACGCTTTCCGGGGCGAGGAATTGCAGGCAGCGCAGGAGGGTATTGTTTTCCGGGACTTCGGCTTCCCTGCCCAGCAGGGTGATTTTCACCAGCTTGCTGTAGGGCCGGAACAGGGTGGTGGGCGCAGTCATGCTTTCACGATTGTAGAGGCTGGCTTGGGGGAGTGCGCGCTAACCAAGGGGAGTGTACCAGATCGGCGAGTGGCGATTGCTTTCCCCGTCCGGCACCAACGACAATGGAAATTCGTGTGGCGCCGGCCACAATTCGCTTTTCCGTGGCCGGATTCCGGCGTAGGCTTAGCCAGCAGGCGGTTATCTTGCCTGCCCAGAGGCCTTATCGTATGAGCGAGCGTAAAGACCAGGACCGGATGAAGGGTGCGGTCGAGCAGGAAGACCGCGAGCAGACGGGCAACACCTCGATGCGGGGACAATTGGGGCATCGCGATCAGGATCCGATGCTGAAAGCTGCGGACACGGATTTTCCCGAGCCCGGCGAGAACCCCGAGCATACGGGGGAGCGGGAGGCGAAGCTGAACGAAGTGGCGTGAGGGGCTTCCGGTGGGGCATCCCTTCGGCCTGGTCGTGTTCGTCGAGGTGTCCCGGCGCCGAAGCGCAGGTCGCATCGCCCCTTGGCGGCCGCGTTGCGTCTGCGTTTAGAAGACCGGACGCAGGAAGCCTGCGTCTCTGCCGAGGGTAGCCCTTCTCTCAAAGCCCAGGAGGGAGAGTTCCGTGTGATCTCACCCTTGCCGCAAAGTGCGCGGCAAGCAGGTGCGTCAAGGCCCTTGTAGTACACGCGAAAGCAGGCCTCTCGGCACTTCTCGGTAATGATGATCGTTAAGGTAAAGGGAAAACCCTCCTCGCGGAGGGTTTTTGGTTTCCCCGTTACTGGGTGCCAAGTACTTCCTACCGCAGTTCTTCCATGACCTGCTCGAGCACCTCTCTGCCTGGCCGGACGGCGGACTCGGGCAGGGTGGCGAGCGGCTTGTCGGTCACATTCAGCAGGTCAATAAAGCTTGGGGCCTGGGGGTTAACGTAGAAGACGCCCGTGAGCACTTCGCCTTTTTCGTGGGCTTCATTGAGACGATGGATGGCGTCGATGCGGTTGGTGGGGTCGTATTCTTCCTCGAGCTTGCGCAGGCGGAGGCGCGATCCGTCGTGCATGGTGACCTCGACGGTGGTTCCGGCGTCATAGTCCACGTTGATTTCCTCGAAGGCGGGCACGAAGGTCACTTCCTGCAACGGCTCTTCGTGGTCTTTCATGTATTTGTAGGACTTGGTCGAGCCTTCGTGATCGTTGAAGGTCACGCAGGGGGAGACGACATCGAGCATGACCGTGCCCTTGTGGGCGATGGCGGCTTTAAGCATGGCGTGCAGCTGCTTCTTGTCGCCCGAGAAGGAACGTCCCACGAAGGTCGCGCCCAGGCTGATGGCGAGGGCACAGGTATCGATGGGAGGCAGGTCGTTGATCACGCCGGTTTTGAGCCTGGAGCCGATGTCGGCGGTAGCGGAGAACTGGCCCTTGGTGAGCCCGTAGACCCCGTTGTCTTCGATGATGTAGATGATGGGCAGATTGCGGCGCATGAGGTGGACGAACTGTCCGATACCGATCGATGCCGTGTCGCCGTCGCCGCTGACGCCGAGAGCGATGAGGTCGCGGTTGGCCAGCATGGCGCCGGTGGCCACCGAAGGCATGCGTCCGTGCACGGCGTTGAAGCTGTGCGAGCGGCTCATGAAGTATGCCGGGCTCTTCGACGAGCAGCCGATGCCGCTGGGCTTAATGACGCGCTCGGGCGGGATGCCCATTTCATACATGGCGTCGATGATGCGCTCCGAGATGGCGTTGTGGCCGCATCCGGCGCAGAGCGTGGTCTTGCCGCCCTTGTACTCGAGGACAGAAAGGCCGATGCGGTTGGTCTTGGGAGCGGGAGCGGTGGGAGTGGTTGCCATCTTACTTGCCCTCCATGGTCATGAGTTCGTCGGTCACGGAGCGCGCGTCGAGCGGCAGGCCGTGGATATGCGCTATGCTGCGCAGGCGAGTGGCCAGCGAGGGCTTGATGTCGAGCTTGAGCAGGCTGAGCATCTGGGCGTCACGGTTCTGCTCGACGACGTAGACGCGCTCGTGCTGCTCGACGAAGTCGTGCACCTCGCGGGTGAAGGGGTAGGCGCGAATGCGCAGGTAGTCGGTTTCGATGCCGTACTCGTTGCGCAACTGGTCGCGGCTTTCGATGAGCCCCCAGTGCGAGGTGCCGTACCCGATGATGCCGATCTTCGATTTTCCGGTATCGACTTCCGGGCGCGGCACGAAGGAGCGCGCGGTTTCGAACTTGCGGTTCAACCGCTCCATGTTGTGCTCGAAGTCATCAGGGCGCTCGCTGTACTGGGCCCGCTCGTTGTGTCCGCTGCCGCGCGCGAAGTAGGCCGCCGCGGGGTGATCGGTGCCGGGGAGAGTGCGGTATCCGATGCCATCACCGTCAACATCCTTGTAGCGGGCGAATCCGCCTAGGCGGTCGAGGTCTTCCTTGCTGAGCACCTTGCCACGCTTGAGGGGCTTCTCGGGATACTTGAAGGGATCTGCCATCCAGTTGTTCATGCCGAGATCGAGGTCGGACATGACGAACACCAGCGTCTGGAACTGCTCGGCGAGATCGAAGGCGTCCTGCGCCATGGTAAAGCATTCTTCGACGGAGGCCGGAATCAAAAGAATGTTCTTGGTATCGCCATGGGAGAGAAAGGCGTTGAACAGAATGTCGCCTTGCGAGGTGCGCGTGGGCAGCCCGGTGGATGGGCCGACACGCTGGATGTCCCAGATGACGCCGGGAACTTCGGCGTAGTAGGCAAGCCCGGCGAATTCGGCCATGAGCGAGATGCCGGGGCCGGCGGTGGCGGTCATGGCCCGCGCGCCCGCCCATCCGGCGCCAATGACCATACCGATGGCGGCGAGTTCGTCTTCCGCCTGCACGATGGCGAAGGTGGCTTTGCCGTCGGGTCCGATGCGGTAGTCCTTCATGTAGTCGATGAGGGCTTCGGGTAGCGACGATGATGGGGTGATGGGGTACCAGGCAACCACCGTGACACCGGCGAACATGCAGCCGAGAGCGGCGGCGGAGTTGCCGTCGATGATGATCTTGTTCCTGGTCCCGTCCATGCGCTGCACGAAGTAGGGATCGCGCTTGCTGAGGCTGGAAGAGGCGTAATCGTATCCGGCTTTGACGGCCGCGAGGTTCAGGCTGGCAGCTTTGGCCTTCGTGGCGAACTGTTTGCGAATGGCCTTCTCGACTTCCGCCATCTCGATTTCGAGCAGTTTGGCAACCACGCCGACATAGATCATGTTACGAACAAGCTTGCGCAACTTGGCTTCCGGGCAGACGGGGGCGACCAGCTTGTCGTAGGGAACGCCATAAAAGATGAGGTCGTCGCGCAGCTTGTCGAGGGCGAGCGGCTCGTCGTAGAGGACCGCGGCGCCGGAGGCGAGCGACTTGACGTCTTCGTGGGCGGTCTCGGGGTTCATGGCCACGAGGAAATCGATTTCCTTCTTGCGCGCGATGTATCCGTCTTTATTGGCGCGAATGGTGTACCAGGTGGGGAGGCCGGCGATGTTCGAGGGGAACAGATTCTTGCCGGAAACCGGAATTCCCATCTGGAAGATACTGCGCAGCAGAACGGTGTTGGAACTCTGTGAACCGCTGCCATTGACAGTCGCGACCTGAATGCTCATGTTGTTGACGACGCGTTTCGGCTCCACGTCTCCCGTGGCACCGTGGAGCGCTACATCGGTTGTGGCCATCCCAGTCCCTTTCCTTATGACAATGGCGGCTTTGCCCGCCTGCATTGGGGTGAAATGAGTGAGAAGCAGAACCCTTCATTATACGGCAGCAGGAGGGGCTACGCACGCCACGGTAGCGGTTTGATCAACTAGGCCTCGACGCGGAAATACTGCGCCATGCGGCGAAATTTATTATATCGTGACACGACCAAATCGCAAGGGGGCACCGGGCGGATTTCGGCCAGGTGGCGGCTGAGGGCCTCGCCCAGCAGGTTGGCGGCGGCCTCGTGGTCGGTGTGCGCTCCGCCGGAGGGTTCGGGTACGATGTCGTCGATGCAACCCAGCTGGCTTAGGTCGCTGGCGGTAATTTTCATGGCCTCGGCGGCGAGTTCCTTCTTCGAAGGATCGCGCCACATGATGGACGCGCAGCCCTCGGGAGAGATCACCGAATAAACCGCGTTTTCCATCATGAGGACGCGGTCGGCGACGGCGATGGCAAGCGCGCCTCCGCTGCCGCCTACGCCGATGACGGTGGTCAGGATGGGTACCTTGAGGCGGGCCATCTCGCGCAGGTTGTAGGCAATGGCTTCGCCCTGCCCGCGCTCTTCGGCACCCAGGCCGGGGTAAGCGCCATCGGTGTCAACCAGGGTCAGGATGGGGCGGCCGAATTTTTCCGCGATGCGCATCACGCGCAGGGCCTTGCGGTAGCCCTCGGGATGAGGCATGCCGAAGTTGCGGTACACTTTCTGCTTGGTGTCGCGGGCTTTCTGATGTCCGATGACAATGACTTCTTCGCCCCTGAAGCGGGCCATGCCGCAGACGATGGCGGGATCGTCGGAGAAGCTGCGGTCGCCGTGGATTTCGCTCCAATCGGTGAACAGGCGCTCGATGTAGTCCAGGGTATAGGGCCGCTGGGGGTGGCGGGCGAGTTCCGTTTTCTGCCAGGCGATGTTATGGGAAGCGGCGGCGGCGACTTCCGCGCGCAGGGCGCGCACCCGCTCATTGAGTTGGTGGACCTGCTGGCGGGTATCGTCGTCCTGGGCGACGACGGATTCCAGGCGGGTAACCTGCTCTTCGATCTTCTTCAGTTCCTCGTCAGCTCGGGAATCCACCAGGCTGTGATCACCGTTCCTTCCGGCCCAGCGCGCTTCGACCATGGAAAGCAAGAAGTCCGCCCCGTTGACGACCTGGGGAGTGTCGGTCGCTTGCGGGGGCGCGGCTCTCGACCGGGCCTTTCTATGAATGGGAAAGCTCATCCGCGCAAACTCAATCGATGATTCGTACCGCGCCCCGGCCGCACAGTTCTTCGACGCGGGCGACAAAACGGCGGTCTGGAAGGACATTATAGCCTTCCGCCTCCATCACTACCATGAAATCGCCCTGGCGTTCCACGTCGAATAACACCTTGGCCTCGCCCTTGCGCTCAAGGAACAGGTTGTGGAGGGCGTCGACGGTGGAATCAGTCGAAACTTCGAGAGGGATGCGAATGCGCAGGGCCTTGGGCAGCGGAACTCTGGCGTCTTCAAGCGGCGTGATGTCGTTGACCGTAATCTTGGGGTTGGCGCCTTCTTCGACGCGCAGGCCGCAGCGGATGAGCACGGGAACTTCGAGCTTGGCCCTGTCCTGCAGGGTGCGATAGGCCTCGGGGAAAACGATCAACTCGACTGAACCCTCCATATCTTCGAGTGCGCCCTGGGCGTAGAAGTCGCCCTTCCTGGACTTCACGATGCGCACGTTGGTGATGATGCCCGCGGTGGTCAGGCTCTCATCCTTGCCCGTGGACTTGCTCATGGCGAGAAGTTCGCCGGTCGTCAGGGCGCGCAAGTCCTCAAGCTTCTCGCGGTATTTCTCCAAAGGATGCCCGGTGATGAAGAAGCCGAGGATCTCTTTTTCCGCGGCGAGGCGCTGGTGCTCGTCCCAGTCGGGAGTCTCGGGCAGACGGTCGTTGTGGTTCGGGGTCTGTTCTTCCTCAAAGACCCCGAACAAGCCGTGCTGGCCGGACTCGGCATCGCGCTGGGACTTCTGGGCGCGCTCAATGGCCTTATCGAGGACGGCCATGAGCTGGGCGCGGCGGCCAAGGGAGTCCATGGCGCCGCTTTTGATTAGCGATTCGAGCACCCGCTTGTTGAGCAGGCGGAGATCCACCTTTTCGCAGAATTGGAAGATGGACTGGTAGGGGCCGTCCTTGCGCCCGGCAACGATGGAATCGATCGCGTTGCGGCCGACGTTCTTCACCGCGGCGAGGCCGAAGCGGATCGCCGGGCCGTGGGGAGTGAAGTTGGCGTCGCTCACGTTGATGTCGGGCGGCTCGACGGCGATGCCCATCTCACGGCATTCGTTGATGTACTTGACGACGTCGTCGGTCGAGCCAGTAACCGAGGTTAGAAGCGCGGCCATGAACTCCACCGGGTAGTGCGTCTTGAGATAGGCGGTGTGGTAGGCGAGCAGAGCGTAGGCGGCGGAGTGGGACTTGTTGAAGCCGTATCCCGCGAATTGCGCCATGAGATCGAAAATCTTCTCGATCTTCCGGGCCGGATAGTGGCGTTGCGTGGCCCCCTCGATGAAGCGTTCCCGCTGCTTGGCCATCTCTTCCGGTTTTTTCTTGCCCATGGCCCGCCGCAGCAGGTCGGCTTCCCCGAGCGAGTAGCCGGCAAGCCGGTTGGCGATCTGCATGACCTGTTCCTGGTAGACGATGACGCCCAGGGTTTCGGCCAGGATGTCTTTCAGCTCCGGCAGTTCGTACTCGATCTTGCGCCGGCCGTGCTTGCGCTCGATGAAGTCATCAATCATGCCTCCCTGGATGGGGCCGGGACGGTAGAGCGCATTCAGCGCGGTGAGATCCTCGATGGAGTTGGGCTGGTAGCGGCGCAGCACGTCACGCATGCCGTGCGATTCAAACTGGAACACGCCCGAGGTCAGTCCTTTGTGGAAGACCCTTTCGTAGGTTTCCGGGTTGTCGAGCGGGATGTCGTCGAGCTTGATTTTTTCGCCGCGCGTCTGGGCGATGAGCTTCAGGGCGTCATCGAGAATGGTGAGCGTGGTCAGGCCGAGGAAGTCCATCTTCAGCAGGCCCAGCTTCTCGATGGCCACCATGTCGAAGGCGGTGACGATTTCGTCGTTCTTGGTCTTGTAGAGGGGAACCAGTTCGTTCAGCGGGCGGGGTGAGATGACGACGCCGGCGGCGTGGACTCCTGCGTTGCGGACCAGTCCTTCGAGCTTCAGCGCGGTGTCGATCAGGGTGCGAATCTGTGCGTCGCCTTCATAGGCCTGTTTCAGCGCCGGAGAATCCTCAATCGCCTGCTCCAGCTTGATGTTCAGCGTGGTGGGCACCATTTTGGCGATGCGGTCCACGTCGGCGTACGGCATGTCCATGGCGCGGCCGACGTCCTTGATGGCGGCTTTGGCGGCCATAGTGCCGAAGGTGATGATCTGGGCGACATTTTCGCGTCCATACTTGCGAGTGACGTAATCAATGACCTCGCCCCGGCGGTTCATGCAGAAATCGATGTCGATATCGGGCATCGACACCCGCTCGGGATTGAGGAAGCGCTCGAAGAGCAGCTCGTGCTGGAGCGGGTCGAGATCGGTGATGCCGAGGGCAAACGAAACCAGAGATCCGGCGGCCGAGCCGCGCCCCGGGCCGACGGGGATGTGGTGGTCCTTGGCGTAGCGGATGAAGTCCCAGACGATGAGGAAATATCCGGAGAACTGCATCTGCTGGATGATGGCGATCTCGCGCGACAACCGCTGCTCGTAATCCGCAAGGTTGTGCTTGAGGCGGCCCTGCTCGCTCAGCGGACGGATGACTTCGAGCCGGCGGGCGAAGCCCTCGCGGGTCACATACTCGAAGTAGCTGTCCAGGGTGTAGCCGGCGGCAACGTCGAAGTGGGGGAAGGGATTGCTGATTTTCTCGAGCCGCAGATTGCAGCGCTCGGCGATGCCCAGGGTGCGCGTCAGCACGTCCGGCGAATCTTTGAAGACGCGGGCCATTTCCGCGTGACTTTTCACGTAGAAGTCGGTCCCATGAAATTTCAGCCGGTTGGCGTCCTGGATGGATTTGCCGGTCTGAATGCAGAGCATGACGTCCTGGGCGTGGGCGTCGTCCTCGCAGAGATAGTGACTGTCGTTGGTGGCCACCAGCGGCAGGCCGAGGTCTTTTTCCATGCGGAACAGGTGGGGGTGGATGCGGTGCTCGAGGTCGAGACCCTGGTCCTGAATTTCCAGAAAGAAATTGTCCTTGCCGAAGATGTCACGGTAAGTGGCGGCAGAGCTGCGGGCGGCGTCATATTTGTCGTCCATGAGGTATTCGGCGACTTCGCCCTTGAGGCATCCCGAGAGACCGATAAGACCTTTGGCGTGCTCCGCCAGAAATTGCTTGCTGATGCGCGGCTTGTAGTAGAAGCCGTGGAGCGACGCCTCGGACGTGATCTTCGCCAGGTTGCGGTAACCCTCTTCGTTCTCGGCGAGAACCAGGAGGTGATTGTAGGTGTCGCCGTCGGGAGGAGTGCGTTCGATGTTGTGATCGTCCTTCTTGCAGATGTAGAGCTCGCATCCCACGATGGGCTTGATGCCTTCCTTGTGGGCGGCGTTGACGAAGTGCACCGCGCCGAAGATGTTGCCGTGATCAGTCATGGCCACTGCGGGCATGCCGATTTGTTTGACACGCGCGCACAGTTTCTCGACGTCGCAGGCGCCATCGAGCATGGAATAGTCGGTATGGAGATGGAGGTGGACGAAGTCAGACATGGGGCTCTTTTGTCATTTTACGTTGCGGGAATTGTAAGCGGAAAGCGGCTGTGGAAGCAGAGGCTTTTGTCTGGATTTTGCAGCCGAGGAGTTCGTGGTATCCCATCCTTGCGCCCCAAACAACGCGAGGTCAGGGCCGGGCACCAGGGCGGCAGGGGCAGGAATGCCGCCCTCCGTCGTATTTCATTTGTGCAGAAGGGTGGTGTGGCTGGCTACGCATTGCCACTGGCCGTTCTGGCGGATCCAGGTATCGGTGAAGCGGCCGTAGTGTTCGAAAGGCTTGCCCTTGTCATTGCCCTTGGTGTGGTAGGTGCCAGTGACCACCGCGGCCTCGCCATACATGTCGACCCTGACGCCTTCGTTGGTGACTAAGGTGTCGTGATAGGACGTGTTCTTGATATCGTCCAGGAACCTGGCCCTGTCCATCACCGAGCCGTCGATGTCGGTATAGATGAACTTCTCGCCCACCAGGGTCTCGAGGGCGCGCGCATCGTGATTCAACTGCGCCTGATTCCAGGCGTTCTCGAGTGCGATCAACTTGCTTTCATCAGCAGCGTAGCCGGAGAGGTGCAGGACGAAGAGCAGGGTGAGCAAACTGGCACAGGATCTCACGGAATCCTCCGGATTCCTCGGCAGTGTCACAGCCAAGGATGGGGCGTGTCAACCGCAGACCTGGTCCTGGCGTTCGACGCAGGATCCTTCGCCCTGTCGGCCCTGATTGCAGAACGACGTTTATGCCGCCGGTCCTCCAGCGAGACGGAGCCGCCGCGTCTCTCGAAAAACGGGACACGCGCACGGCCGAGGCGGCGGCCTCTTGACGGTCAACTGGTGGGGCGGGCGAACTTTCGGTCGTCGATGGAGACGTTCTGCTGGACACTGTCGATCTCGATAGTAAAAGCCCCGGAGGTGCGGGTGAGTGTCCAGCGGAACGGAGTCTTCACGCCCTCGACATCACGGTAGTCGGCGTAGTCGATCTCGACCGGATTGAGTCCCAGCGGGGAATCGGAGAAGCGCAGCATGCGCACGAGAAGGCCCGACTGCTGGTCGAAATAGAGCTTTACGGGAGGCTGGCCTTTGCTCATGGCCACAAGCACGTAAGTATCGCGGTCGCCGATCTTCGCGGGCGCGGCGGGCCTGAGGTCGGTGAAGATCTGTTTCAGATCGGTGGCGAAGTGCAGGTCGGCGTCGAGGCGGGCGGACGCGGATTCAGAAGGCGTCATGTCGCGTGTGGGACGTCCCGGAAAGGCCAGCCATCCGCCCTTGCCGTCGTAGGCGGTGATGCTGTCGCCGCCCGGCATGTGCATGACGGATGCACGCAGATTGGGAGCCCTGGTGTAGATGTCAATGGGAGTCTTCTTGCCCATGACATCGGCGCTTCCCTTCTCCAACCAATTGCTGACTCTTTGAATGGCCGCCGGGCCGCCGAGTGCCTGAATGTATTTATCAATGACCTGGTCGGGCGTGGGGCCGGAGGGCGCCTTGGCCTGATCTTCATTCATGGCCATCATTGCCGGCTTGCCGTCGCCGAAGGCGGGGTTGCCATGGGATGAGGCGATCCGCGGTGGCAGGTGTTGCAGGTGACTTCGCGGTGCCCCTCAAAATTATCCTTGTTGATGGCGAACATCATAGTCATCATCTTGCGCGCCGCCAGCTTGGCCTTCTTGTCGTCTTTCTCTGAGGCTCCCTGTACATGGCAGTAGTCGCACTCCACGCCCAGCGACGCGGTGATGAACTGCATGGCGGGGATGAGTTCGTTGGCCGGAAGCCCTTTGAGGACCTGGATGTTCTTATAAGCCTGGTCGGTGGTTTCGGTGCCGGTCCGTTCCTGTGCTTCTGCGACTGGGATAAACAGAAGGCAGGCGACGGCCAGCAAGAACATCCGCGAACGGGTCATGAAAGATTCTCCCGGGGAGTACGAAGCAGGCAGTGTAGCAAACCTGGCGAAACTTAGCGGGGAATGGTGAAGTCAACGCCGCGTTCGTCGTTCGCCTTGCTGGTGGCGGGGAGATCGAGCTGGGCGAGGGGGATCTTGCGCGCGCGATCCTGGTTGAAGATCCAGAGCGTGTGTCCAACAACGGCGTAGTTCTGAATCTCTTCGCGATGGCGATCCTGAAAAACGAGCACGGTGAAAATCACAGGCTCGGGTTTCGCGGGGACAGGAGCGGCCGCGGGTTGTGGCGGCGGCGCGTAGGCGCGGGCTTCCTGCTCCTGGCGCAGGCGTACCACTTCATTACTCAGCTCGTTCACCTGCTGCGCAAGTTGCTGGCTCTGATCGTTGGGAGGGTCGGAAGAATTGAAGGAGGACGGATCCCAGAGCCAGGGGTTGTATCCCCACCAGCCGAAGGGAAACCCCGAAAAAAAGAAAACGTGACGAACACGGCGACGATTGCGGAAGGAGGAATTGCCGAAGGAGGTGATGAAGCGAACACCGTTGTTACGTGGAGCGGTAGTGATGAAGCCGCGATTGACCGCGACATGAACGCGGGATGGCGCGGGCGCCATGCGCAGGCCGCCCCCCATGGAGCCGCCGCGGCGCTGCGCCACGGCGCACGGAACCGCAAGCAGCAAGGCGAACGTCGCAACCATGGACAGGCGACGCATAGCCGCATTATAGACCCGTCCGGGAGCCGTGGAGACCGAGCTTTGCCGCGCCTGGCGGGGGATACAGCGGAACGTGGAATCCGGCGTTTCGAAGGCTGCACCGGCATCCTCTGGTCTGGTGGCTTCAGGATGACTGGGAAACGGGGGGATCGAGCCGAGTGGGAGACCCGGCGCTCTCCGGCGGGCCGAACGCGTGGATACACACAGAGAGACGCGGAACTGCGCACCAACGGCCGGATTACGCGTTACTTCTTCTTTTTGTCGTTCGTTTTCTGAGCCGGTTTCGCCGCTTTCTTTGCCGGGGCGGGTTTCTCCGCCTTGTGCTTGTGGGCAGCGCCATTGGCTTTGGGCGCGGGTGGCGGCGCCGGGGCAGCGGCTTTCCCCTTCTTCTTCCCGGTCGGCGGGGCTGACGCGCCGGCGTGCGCCGCCGCCGGTTGGGCGGCAGCTGCTGCGGCCGCGGCTTTGGCGGCGCGTCCCCGTTTCGGAGGCGGAGGAGGCGGTGGGGGCGGTGGGGGAGCCAGCGGCTTCAGGAACTTCTGAATCTCGGTCCGCGAGCGCAGCTTGCCGTCGAGCAGCAGCATGAAAACGTCGTGCGCAATCTTGGGGTACTCGGGCAACTGCGGCGTGATGTGCAGCTCCGTCATCTCGGGCAGCGGAACCTTCTGCTGTACTTGGCGCCACTTGGTGAAGAAGTTCTTGATCTTCTGCTCGACCGTCTGCTGGCGCGCGGTGACGGCGAGGAACAGAATCATTTCCGGGCGCGCCTCGGAGAGCAGCTTCCAGGTTCGCGACGGGGTGGCGGCTTCCTTGCTGGTCAGCCGCTTGGCCAGCGACTTGGCGTTGTCCTCGAGATCGCGCCAGGCTTCCACCAGATCCTTGCGCGGAATCAGCTTGCGAATGTCAGAGATATCTTTGTCGGCCAGCCGGCTGGTCAGAAAGTACAGCACGGCGGGTGCGGGGTCGGGCGTATAGCCGAGTTCGTTCATCTGCTGGCGGGTCTTGAGCAGTTGAGCGAGGCCAGCGGTATCGATCTTGGCGCTGCTCCAGTGCGGGTTGAGCACCTTCAGCCAGTCTTCCTTCTCGAGCACGCGCACGATGTGCAGGGGATCGTCTTCGTAGGCCAGTTTCTCGATCTCCTGTCCGATCGCCTTGTCGGAAATGTATTCGATGTAGTTGTTTTCCTTGGCGGCATCGAAGCGGGCCTGGGTACGTTCTTCGAGCGGCCAATGGAAGCGGGCGGCAAAGCGGCTGGCGCGGATCAGGCGCGAAGGGTCTTCGACAAAGGCGTAGTTGTGCAGGATACGAATCAGCTTGGCTTCAATGTCGGCGGCGCCGTTGAAGGGATCCATGAGCAGGCCGCGCGATCCGGGGTTGAGGGAAAGCGCCATGGCATTGACGGTGAAGTCGCGGCGTCGCAGGTCCTCGATAATGGTGGCGGGAGTGACGACAGGAGGTTTGCCGGTTTTTTCATAGCGCTCGAGGCGCGCCATGCTGATCTCGGCACGCACGTTGCCGGGCAGAGCCAGGTGCACCGTCTTCGTGTCGTCGTCGGTGGCCGAGATTGTGGCCCCCGCACGCTCGAGTTCCTTCTGCAGCTTAAGCGGGTTCCCCTGGACAGTGAAATCGAGATCGCGGATGGTAAAGCCGCTGATGATGTCGCGAATGGCTCCGCCGGTCAGGTAGATGTTCATGCCAGCGGCACGGGCGACATCCTGCACGACGGTGACGCCGCGCTGCTGATCCGGCGTCAACCGGATTTCCATGGTGTAAATGTAATCTGCCATGCTTTACTTGTGCTTGCGGGGCCCTGCAGACGCCTGGTGCAGCAGATCGTCCTGAGATTTCCACAGGGGCGAAAAGAGATTGCCCGAAAGCCGACCTAGCTCCGTGTAACTGATTCTACAGCCTAGACTTATACGCCTTCTAATTGGCGGTGGCAAGCTAGACAAAATAACACATAGTTAACCTTTTGGCTACAGGGAAGGGCGGGGCAGCCAGCGGCTTTGCCGGAAAAATGCGAGAATCGCCTTGAAGCAAACAGCGGAAACCCGCGCCCTGAAGGGTGTTAGTTGAAGTATGCCTTCCACACACAAAAAAGTGATTGTGCGCAAGATGGATCGCGACACCATCCACGGGTATGTTTCCCCGGCAAATTTTGTGCACGAAGGCAAACTGGAGCTGCTGAATACTTCGGGCAACGTAGTCGCCATTGACCTGAAGGACATCAAGGGCGTGTTTTTTGTGCGCGAGTTCGGGGAGGCGGATGCGGTGGTGCGCAAGACCTTTACCAGCCGTCCGCGTACCGAGGGCCTGTGGGTGCGTTTGCGGTTCAAGGATAACGAAGTGCTGGAAGGCATGATGCCCAACGATCTGAGCCAGACCAGCGCGGAAGGTTTCCTCATCAATCCTCCCGACCTGCGTGCGAATACGCAACGGATTTTTGTGCCGCGCACGGCGCTGGAGTCGCTCACCGTGCTGGCGGTGATTGGCGCCACACGACGTCGCCGCGGAGCCAGGGAAGATACACGCCAGGTTCCGATGTTTGGAGAATGAATCGAGTTCCGCGTCACTATTGAAAGATCCACCCTTATGAGATTCCGCATTCTGGCCACCCTCACACTTGTCTCTCTGGTCACCTCGATGGGCTGCGGGGGTTCCGGTTCGAAAACCCATTCCCCGCAGTCGACTCCTCCGCCGACGCTTGTGCCTTTGACCCAGTTAAGCAGCGACACGTTCACCAATTCCACCAGCCAGCACGAAACGGAGGTGGAGGCGCACGCCTGGAGCAACGGCTCGACCATCGTGAGCGCGTTCCAGGTGGCACGGATTTTTGGCGGAGGAGGAGCCGACATTGGATTCGCGACCTCGACGAACGGCGGCGCCAGCTGGTCCAACGGCGTGCTGCCGGGAATTACAACCTTCGACGGCGGGGTTTATTCCGCAGTCAGCGATCCGGCGGTGGCGTATGACGCGGCGCACAGCGTGTGGATGATCTCCACCCTGCCGATTAATTCCCAGACCGACAAGGTCGCCGTAAGCGTTTCGAGCGACGGTATGAATTGGGGGAATCCCACAATCGTCAGCACGACTCCTGATGCGGACAAGAACTGGGTGGCCTGCGACAGCACCCCCACCAGTCCTTTCTTCGGGCATTGCTACGTGGAGTGGGACGACCCCAGCAACGGGGGCATGATCTGGATGAGCACCTCGACCGACGGCGGACTGACCTGGGGGACGGCTCGCAGCACGCTGAATCTGGCGTCGGGGATCGGGGGACAGCCCGTGGTCGAGCCCGGGGGCAAGGTGATTGTACCCATCGAGAATTTCGATGGGATGTCGATGATCGCCTTCAGTTCAAGCGACGGCGGAAGTACCTGGGGCGCGGCCACCCTGGCAGCAACGATCACGGACCACCTGGTGGCCGGGAACCTGCGTACTTCTCCACTGCCCGCCGCAGCGGTGGATGCGGGCGGCACCGCGTACCTGGTGTGGCAGGACTGCCGGTTCCGCACCGGCTGCGCATCGAATGACCTGGTGCTGAGTACATCGAGCGATGGAGTGACATGGACGGTGCCGGCGCGGGTTCCGATCGATGCGGTCACGAGCACGGCGGACTACTTCATTCCCGGACTGGCAGTCGAGCCGGGCACCAGCGGCAGTACGGCGCACCTGGGATTGATGTATTACTTTTACCCGGCGGCGAACTGCACGACCGTGACATGCGCGTTGAATGCGGGCTTCATTTCCTCGCTGGATGGGGGCTCGACCTGGAGTTTGCCGACGACGATGGCAGGGCCGATGACTCCGACCTGGTTGCCGAATACGTTTGCGGGACTGATGGTGGGCGATTACAGCTCGGTCGCGTTTTCCGGAGGCAAAGCGTTTCCGGTATTTCCTGTCGCAGGGTCGAACTCCGGCACGCTCTTCAACGAACCGACCTTCGCCACCTCCAGCGGCTTTGCCATGCGCGAGAGCGCGGCGGTGCTGACTTCCGAGGGCGAGCACCCAGTGCCGGGAGCGCACTCCGATCATCCACCGCGGCGGTTTTATGACCAGGAGCACAGGCACCCGATCCGGCCGCCAGAGCGGGAATAACATCGTCTGAAATCGTTCTCGAGGAACGCAGTTCTCCTGCGTCTCAGAGTACGACTTGCCGCCCGGCCCTGAAGGGCACCCGTGAGCAGACACTTACGGCACCGCTAAAACGGCGCCCTGATAGGATCATGCGTTTTCAACCATCTGAGACGCGGATGCCCTGCCTCTCTACGGTTACAATCCCCTGTTACACCGGATACCTTTTATGAAACTTGGACAGATCGCATCATCTCTGGGTGCGCGCCTGGAGAATGGCTCGCCAGAGACGGAAATCACCGGCGTGGCTGGCATTGAAAAAGCCCGGGCGGGACAGCTTACCTTCGTTGCCAATCCCAAGTACGCCGCGGCGGCCAGGAAGACGGGCGCGGCCGCGGTGATCGTGGGCGAGGACTTCCCTGCTGTGGCAGCGGCCACCCTGCGCAGCAAGAATCCCTACCTGGCGTTCGCGCGCGCGGTGGAGCTGTTCTATCAGCCCCCGAAATATGCGCCCGGGGTGCATCCCACGGCGGTGATTGACGGTTCGGCGACGATTGGGGCCAACGCGCATATCGGGGCGTACGTGGTCATCGCCGACGGAGTCGAGATCGGGGAAAACGCCGTACTGCTGCCGCACGTGGTGATCTATCGCGGAGTCACGATCGGTGACCATTTCTTCGCGCACGCGCATTCCGTGGTGCGGGAGGACTGCCGACTGGGAAACAACGTGGTGTTGCAGAACGGCGTGGTTGTGGGCAGCGACGGTTTCGGCTTCGCGAAAGACGACGCCGGTCACTGGCACAAGATTCTGCAATCGGGTCCGGCGATCGTGGGCGACAACGTGGAGATCCAGGCCAACAGCTGCATCGACCGCGCCAGTGTGGGCGAGACCTATATCGCCTCCGGCGTGAAGATCGACAATCTGGTGCAGGTGGGACACGGTTCGCGGGTGGAGGAAGATACGCTGCTGTGCGCGCAGGTGGGGCTGGCGGGCTCGACGGAGATCGGCAGGAACGCAATCCTCGCCGGACAGGTGGGCGTGGCGGGCCACTGCCGGGTGGGTGACAACGTGGTCATCACCGCGCAGAGCGGCACCCATGGTGACGTTCCCTCGGGCTCGATGCTGAGCGGCAGTCCGGCATTCGATCACAAACAGTGGCTGCGCGCGACGGCCGCGTTCGCCAGACTGCCGGAGATCGTCAGGGCGGTGCGGGTGAAGAGCGGCAAGTAGCAAGGAGCCCCGGGTGCGGAGATAATCGTAGGGTATGGAGGTTCCGATGGGCAGTGTGGCTCTTTTGCAATCACTCAAGGACGGCATCCTCAGCCAGGCGAGCGTTAAGGCAATCTACGGCGATCCGGTTGCGGCGCACGGAAAGACCATCATCCCGGTGGCCAAAATCATGTACGGCTACGGCGCAGGCGCGGGAACCGGAGGCATGGGCGAGAACAGCGCACGCGGCGAAGGCGGAGGCGGGGGAGGTGGAGTGCGAGCCATTCCTGTGGGCGTCGTCGAGGTAAGCGAGCAGCAGACGCGCTTTGTTCCCATCAGCGATCGGAAGAAATTAACCGCCGCCGCCTTCGGCGGAATCGTGCTGGGAATGTGGTTGGGCTGGCGAAGAAGGCGTTGAGCTTCCCCATGTTGCTGCGGGTCTGATGCTTGGCCCCGGAAGGGGGCGTCTGCGCAGGCCCGACTTACGGCACCCTGGTTGCGGGGAAAAAGGCTGGAGCGGAGCCCCGTCTCTGCACCATGATTCCTGTGGTTCATCAGGTCGCGACGGTTTGGCGGGTTTCCCGGTATTCGGGCGGCAGCCCGTTGTCGATCACGCGGCGCACTTTTTCCATAAGGCATTCGCGGTCCCCGAAACTCTCAGGCTCGATGGGGTCGTGGAAGATGATCGTCACGTCTCCCGGCTTGATGGAGAAGCGACCCTTGGGCATGACGTAGTGCGTCCCGACAATGGTGACGGGAACCACGGGCACCGCGGTTTCCTCCGCCAGGTAGAACGGGCCCTTCTTGAAGGGGAGCAGCTTGCCGTCGAACGAGCGCTTGCCCTCGACGTAGATGGTCATGTTGATGCCCTGGTGGATCACTTCCGATGCGGCGCGCACAGCCGAGATTCCGGCGTCGCGATTGCCGCGGTCGACGGGCACCAGCGATCCCAGACGCATCGTCTTTCCCAGCAGCGGGTAGCTGAACAATTCTTTCTTCGCCATCACCGACGTGCGCCGCGGAAGGAGCGGCAGAAGCAGCGGAGGATCGATGTTGGAAGTGTGGTTCGACATGAAAATGTAGGTGCGGGCAGGGTCGAGGCGGTCAAGACCGACCGTGTGCACCCGGACTCCCGCGAGGCGCACTCCATTGAGGGCCCCCCACATGGCTACCTTGTAGAGCAGGTTCACGTTGCCCACGAGGATGGTCCAGGGAAACAGGAACAGCGCGGCAAAGGGCAGGAGGACGGCCCAGAAGGTCAGCATGAGAATGGTGCGGATCACGGGTGAGCCTGTGCCTCCGATTCGCCTCTGAGCCAGGCGGCGCGCCGCGCCTTCTGCTCAGCCGAAATATTGTCCACATCCACCAGATGGAATTCCACCTGCTCCTGGCTCTCGAGTTTCCAGTGTAACTCACGATCGCCACGATGATTGCGCACACGCAGGTGAATGGTATCGCCAGCGCGCAGTTGGGCCAACTGGTAGTTGAAGTCGCCATTCACCGCTCGCCCGTTCAGTTGAAGAACGGAGTCGCCGACCACCAGTCCGGCGCGTTCGGCTTCGCTTCCGGGAATCACCGACGTGACCACAGGGGGAGCGCCCGGGCTGCGGGAGGCGGTGAAGCCGGGACCGGCGACCGTGGTCTTGACCGTCGCCAGGCGAAGGCCCACGGTCTTGAAGTACTGGTTCCAGGGAATCTCCCCGCTTCCTGCGACGTAGTTTTCAAAGAATGGTTTGAGATCGGCGTGACTCACGTTCTCGGCTGCCTGGCGGACGCCGTCGGAGTCGGCGAAGAAATGTCCCTGCTTCGCGTCCTGATTCATGGCCTGGAACAGATCGCGCAGCGAGACCGTGCCGTGGCTGGCATCGCGCATGGCGAGATCGAGCAGAACACCCAACAGCTCTCCCTTGTTGTAGTAGGAGACGCTGCGTTGCGGCTGGCGATAGTACGGATATTTCTCGAGCCAGGCATTGAGGCTGGATTCCTCGGCGGATTGAGTCAAGTGCGCGGGCCTGCGCTCAAAGGCCTCAATGCGGTTGGCGAGGCGCGAGAGGTATTCAGTCTCGTCGAGCAGGCCTGCGCGCAGGAGAACGTAATCCTCGACGGTGTTAGTGACGCCTTCGCTGAACCACAGGGCGTCAGAGTAATTCTCCCTGGTGTAGTCTACCGGCTCAAGCGACTGCGGACGAATACGCTTCACATTCCAGAGATGAAAGAATTCGTGCGCGGTGACGCCGGCGAAAGAACCGGGGGTTTCCGCCAGCACCTGCGCGTTGACGTCAATGGCCGTGGAATAGGCGTGCTCCATGCCGCCGCCGCCGGGTTCCCTGGGAAAGTGGTAGATGAAGAAATAGTCGGAGAAGGGACGGTCGTTCATCCAGTCGGTTTCGGCGGCAACGATGCGGCGTATGACAGGAACCAGGTTCTGGAGGTCGTAGTCGCCGGGGTCGGCATCGACGATCACATGGTAGCGGCCCCCACCCTGCTCGAAAACCGATTCCTGAAATTCGCCGATTTCGACGGGGGAGTCGACCAGTCGGTCGTAGTTCCCGGCTTCGTAGGTCCCGTCGGAGTTGGGCAGGGACGTGGCGACGCGCCAGCCCTGGGGGAGATCCACGAAGCGGACTTCGATGGGCCAGGAACGCTGGTCAACCGGGTACATCAGGATCTCAGCCAGGTTGAAGAACGCGTGGTGCTCGTTCAACTGGGCGTTATAAGGGCCGGGCTGGTCGGTGTAGATTTCGTAGTCCACTTCGGCGCCGCTGCCGGTTTCGCTGACCTGCCACAGGCTCTTGTTCAGGGTCAGCACCGGGAGCGGCTTTCCCGCCGCGTTCTTGGCCTGCACCCAGTTCACGTACTGGGAGAAGTCGCGAACCTGGTAAAGAGCGTTCCAGACGGGCAATTGCAACTGGCTGTTGCGGGCTCCCCCGGGGAGAATCAACTGTACGCGAAGCAGGTGGCTGGCGGGATTGGCCAAGGAGATGGTGTAGCGGACGGGCGTCTGGCACAAGACACGACTTGTGCCCAGACACATGACGATGGAGAGAATGAACGCTCGGGTTCGGAAGCTCACGCCTTGGCCGAAGCCTCCGCTGGAGTGTCGGCGCTCCGCGAGCGCAGGCGCTGGGGCAGCTTGTCGTAAATACCGCCGAAGCCGCCGTTGGAGAGGATGGCGACGACGTCCCCGAAGCGCAGTTCGGGGGCGATGAGTTCGACGATACCGTCGACTTCGGGAACGATGCGGGCGCGGCGTCCGTACCTGTGAATCTGCGCGGCCACCGCCGCCAGATCGAGACGTTCGGCGTCGGGGATGGATTCCGACTTGAAGACGTTGGCCACCACGACCTCGTCCGCCAGCGCCAGGCTGTTGGCCAGGTCGTTCTGCAGCACGTTGCGCCGCATGGTGTTGGAGCGCGGCTCGAGGATCGCCCACAGGCGGGCGCCGGGATACCGCGAGCGCAACGCGGTCAGAGTGCCGGCGATGGCCGTGGGGTGGTGCGCGAAGTCATCAATAATGGTGACTCCGTTGACCTCGGCGCGCACCTCCAGGCGGCGCTTCACGCTCTTGAAGGTCTTGAGGGCGGCCGCGATTTCTTCCTTGGAGATGCCGTAATGGAAGGCCAGGGCCGCTGCGGCGGTGGCGTTCCAGACGTTGTACTCGCCGCCGAGGGGGAATTCGAAGTCCGCCCACGGCTCCCCCTCTTTCACCACCGACCATGCGGTGCGCGAGGGTTCAAGACGCAGATTGGTCACACGCCAGTCGGCCCTGGGGGAACCTCCGTAGCGCTCGACCAGGCAGAAGGCGCGCGTGATGCACTTCTCGAGGCTGTCGCCGGTATCGAAGGCAATGAGCCTTCCGCGGCGCGGAATCAGGTTCACCAGGCGCTTGAAGGCAGTCTCGACGGCATCGAGATCCTTGTAGATGTCGGCGTGATCGAACTCGACCGAGGTGAGAATGACGCTGTCGGGAAAATAGTGCAGGAACTTCGGGCCCTTGTCGAAGAAGGCGGTGTCGTACTCGTCGCCTTCCAGGATGAAGTGTTTCCCTTGCCCGACGCGGAAGCTGCTGCCAAAGTTTTCCGCAATGCCGCCGATGAGGAATGAAGGTTGCTGTCCGGCGGTGTGGAAGATCCAGGAAAGCATGGAGGTTGTGGTGGTCTTACCGTGGGTTCCAGCCACCACCAGAACTTCTTTGCCGGGTAGAAACTCGTCGTGCAGCACCTCGGGGAGCGAGCAGAACGGGATGCGTTCATCGAGCACGTGCTCGAGTTCCAGGTTGCCGCGCGAGATGGCGTTACCCACCACCACCAGGTCGGGACGAGGCTGGAGATTCCTGGCTGCGAAAGGCTGTGACACCGGAATGTTGAGCGAGGCGAGGAATTCGGACATCGGCGGATAGGCGGCGGCGTCGGAGCCGGTGACACGATGGCCGCGGTGGTTGAGCATGCCGGCCAGCGAGGCCATAGCCGTGCCGCAGATGCCGATCAGGTGAATGTGCTTCTTTTCCGTCATGGTTTCTTGTCAAACCTTCATGGCGCGTGAGGGAACCGCGACGCTGGTCGTCGCCGCTTCCAAAATCCTGAGCGTTACCTCCGAACCTACCTCGAGAGATGCTTCGACGCCGATGGGCAGGGTGACGTTTCTGCGCGACACGTGTCCGGAGCGCAGGCCGTAGGCGACGGGAACACCGAGGCCGCCGACAATGCCGAGGATGACATCCTGCAGGCGGTAGCCCTGGTCTTTGGTCTGCACGCAGTCGAGCATTTCTCCGAAAATCAGGCCGCGGACCTTGTCCAGCTTTCCCCCGAGTTTCAACTGCATCAGCATGCGGTCGATCTGGTAAGGCTTGGCTGCGACGTCTTCGAGGAAAAGAATCGAGCCGTCGGGGTGAACCTCGTAGGGCGTACCCAAGGAGGCGACCAGCAGGGAGAGGCATCCGCCGTAGAGAATTCCTTCCGCTGATCCGGGAACGAGAGGCTCCGCGGTGGACGCTTCGTCGATCGCCCAGGAGGAGCGTCCGCTGACCGCACTTTCCCACGACGACAGGTCTATGCCGTCGGGGAGAGAAAAGTCCTTGGTCACCATGGGGCCGTGGAAGGTCACCAGACCTGCCGCATCGGTGAAGCGGGTCAGGAGCGTGGTGATGTCGCTGTAGCCCATGAAAATCTTGGGATGGGCAGCGACTTTCTCCAGATCAATTTTGTCGAGCAGGTAATTGGCACCGTAGCCGCCGCGTGCGCAGAGGATCGCTTTCACCTCGTCGCGCAAAAACATCTCCTCGAGTTCCCGCAGGCGGCGATCGACGGATCCGGCAAAGTAGAGAGCCTGATCGAAAATCGAATCGAAATAGAACGGCTGGTATCCCAGCGCACGCAAGGCGCGACATCCCGCGTCGAGCAAATCGCGTTTAGTGTTGCTGGCCGGCGCGACAATTCCAATGGTGTCGCCGCGCTGGAGAGCAGGCGGCTTGACGCGCGGCGGAGTGGAGAGACGAGCCATCTCGATCGATGTTAAACGAAAAACTCTCCGCGGCAGACCAGTTGCGCCGGTCCGCGAAGATACACTTGTTGCTCCCAGCGCACGGTCTGCGTTCCGCCCGGGGCATGCACGCGCACCGGAGATTCGGCACGGCCCGTCGAGATTGAAGCTACTGCCGTAGCACAGGACCCGGTTCCGGAGGACTGGGTTTCCCCCACTCCGCGCTCGAAAAAACGCGCCTCCAGTTCGCTTTTTGTCGTAGCCGTTACGAGCTCAACGTTAATGCCATGCTTGAAGTCATGATGGCGTCCGATTTCCGCTGCTTCTGCCTGCCATCCGGGTACGAACTGATCGACAAAGACCACGTAATGGGGATTCCCCATGGACACGGGAATGCCGCGCACCTCACTAAAAGCGAGCTTGATGGGAAACTCATCTCCCACCTGCGGCTCCCCCATGGCGGTCTCGAACTCATACCGCGTTCCGTTGCGGGCGGTCAGGGTGCAGGTCTTCAGCCCCGCTCCTGTGCGAATCACTAACCTTTCCTTGGCCTGCTCCGCACAAAGATAAGCGGCGACGCAGCGCGTTCCATTTCCGGAAATCTCCGCTTCCGAACCGTCGGCGTTGAGCAGGCGGGCTTTCACATCGGCATCGGATGCGGGAAAAAGCCACTCGACGCCGTCGGCGCCGACGCCGGAGTGCCGGTCACAGATGCGGCGGGTGAAGCTGCTGAGGTCGGCCGGAGCGTAAAGGCCGTCGATGATGAGGAAGTCATTGCCACAAGCACTCGCCTTCACGAAGGGAACCATGCCGGAAGGGGAATTCATTCCCATTGCACCGGCCCCAGATCGACGGCGCTCGCCAATCGAGAAGATTGCTTCAAAGCACCCAAAACCACTTCCTGCTGCTTGCGCTTTCCTTCCAGATCGAACTGCAGGCGCACGTGCTGCTTGGTGGCCGCCACATGAACGTTCTGCATGATGGAATGAACTGCCTCGAGCGCGCGGTTCACTTCCTCGGTGATCACTTCCTCACTCTGGCCCACGACTTCATAGGTGTGCACTGCCAGTTTCACATTGAGCGCGTCCTCGGCTTTGCCCAGCAGGAAAAGGCAGCACAGGATCAGCAGGGTCGCGAAGATCGCGGTCCCGTAAAGGCCGCCGCCAACCGCCATTCCGACCGAGGCCACGACGAAGATGGTGGCGGCGGAGGTGATGCCCATCACGATGTCGCCGCGATTGTGCAGGATGGCTCCCGCCCCGATAAAACCGATGCCGGGAACGATCTGCGCGGCAATACGGGTGTGATCGCCGAGGTGTTCGACCGCAAGTTGATCCGACAG
>DATFTE010000146.1:0-4051 GCA_035262225.1 Terriglobales bacterium | reverse complement strand
TCGTCATTCTTTATCTGCCTGGCGGCCTGATGAGCATTCCCGTTCAAATTCGCCAGTGGCGCACTGGCGGAAGATCGCCGATGCGGAAAAACGTTGCGCTGGCGCCGCATAGGAGCGAGCGGTGAAGTCCAAATCGGGAGCGAGCGCAAAGGAGTGGGAATCATGACAAGCAAGTCGCCTGGACGTACCGGGTTGATGGTGATGGGTGGGTGTCTCGCATTCGCAGTGAGCCCCATCATGACGACCGGCGCTGCGGCGCAGGAGCTGATCGTCGGGTTCATTGCGCCGATGACGGGCCCGTTTGCCCAGGTCGGCAAGGACATGGTCAACGGCTTCGAGATGTACTCGGGGCAGGTCAAAGGGGACTTCGCCGGGGCCAAAGTCAAGTTCATCCTGGAAGATGATCAAGCGAGACCGCCGACGGCGGTTCTGAAGGCGGAAAAGCTGATCCGCCAGGACAAGGTCCACCTGGTCGTCGGCGGTGTTTTGGCGTCGGAGGGATATGCGCTTGCGCCGATCAGCACGCGCGAAAAGGTTGTCTACATCCCGTCGGTTCCGGCTTCGGATGATCTGACGCAGCGGGACGCCGCCAAGTATCCTTATGTCGTGCGCACCGGCTGGTCGAGTTCGCAGCCGACCCATCCGTTCGGCCAGTGGGCTTGCGAGCAGGGGTACAAGCGGATCGTCGCCGTCGCCGCCGACTATGCCTTCGGCTATGAGTCTGTCGGCGGATTTCAGAAGACATTCGAAGAATGCGGCGGCAAGATCATCCAGAAGATCTGGCCTCCGCTTAATGCTATCGATTTCGGGCCTTACATTCCGACCATAAAGCAGGACGCGGATGCGATCTTCACGCTCATGGTTGGACCGATGTCGCTGCAATTTCCCAAGCAGCTGGCGGCGGCCGGCAACAAGAAGCCCGTCATCGGCGGCGGCACGAGCTACGACGAGTTCACGCTGCCCTCAATGGGCGCCGAGGTCATCGGCCATGTGTCTGCCCTTCAATACAGCGCTGCGCTCGACACCCCGAAGAACGCAGCCTTCGTGAAGGCATACCGCGCGAAGTATGGCAAGGTTCCGTCTTACTTCTCGGAGACCAACTATACCACCGCACAGATGATCCACGAGGTCATGAAGCAGACGCGCGGCAAGTGGCCGGGTGCCGACGAGTTCGTCAAGCTGCTGGCAAGCGTCAAGGTGGACGCCGTGCGCGGTCCGGTCAGCCTGGACGATATGAGGAACCCCGTTCAGAACATCTACATAAAGAAGGTCGAAAAAAAGAAGATGTTCGGTTACGACAAGGAGGAGCTGTGGAACACTGTGATCAAGACCTATCCGAACGTCAGCCAGTTCTGGAAGTACGACAAGGAAACGTTCCTCAGTCAGCCGGTTTACAGCCGGGACTTTCCCGCGTGTAAATTCTGTGAATGACGGACCGATGAATGCAGTGGCTCGACGCTGCGGCCGATGGCTCGCTTCAGCCAATGTGAAGCGATCGGAGCATCGTGAAAGGCGATAGCAGTGGGCTCGCACCGACATAAGGACGATGCGGGGGCGACCCTTGTGGTCGCCCCTGTTGCCCGGGTGGACGTAATGCACAATGGCACGGAGCGCGCGCGACAGGGGCGACCACAACGGTCGCTCCTACCAAGCAGCGAATTCTCATAGTGAGGGGGGAGACCTGCATAAGGAGACCTGCATAAACTGCGGAGAACCGGTTCTCGCGCTGGAAGGGCTGTGCAAGAGCTTTGGCGGGGTCCGCGCATTGCGGAACGTCGACCTGCAGATTTTTCCGGGAGATCGCAAGGCCATCATCGGGCCGAATGGGGCTGGCAAAACGACACTGTTCAACGTCATTACCGGCATTTTGCCCGCGACCTCCGGAAGGGTCGTCCTGTTTGGTCAGGACGTCACGGCCTGGCCCAGCCATCGGCGCACCGCTTTGGGAATGGCGCGGACCTTTCAGATCACCAGCCTGTTTCCCAGACTGACGATTCTGGACAATGTGCTGTTGGCGATCGAGGGCATACGCAAGACGAAGTTCGTCACCTGGCGGTTCATGACCTCCTACCGCGACGTGTACGAAAAAGCCCATCGTCTTCTGGAGCGGGTCGCCTTCCAGGACCGGAAGGACGTCGAGGTGCGAAATCTCTCCCATGGGGAGCAGCGTCAACTTGAAATTGTCCTCGCTCTCGCCAGCGATCCGAAGATTCTGCTACTGGACGAACCAGCCGCCGGCCTCTCATCTGGCGAATCGGGCGAAATGGCAAAGTTTCTCGCACGACTCGACCCCGACCTCGCGATTATCCTCATCGAGCACGATATGGACGTGGTGTTCGATGTTGCGCAACATATCTTCGTTCTCCATTTCGGCGAGGTGCTGGAGGCAGGAGCGACCGAGCAGATCCGCCGCAGCGACAGGGTGCGACAAATCTATTTGGGGACCGGCTGATTCATGGCGATTCTCGAGGTCCAGGACATTCATACCTATTACGGAGATGCCTATGTCCTGCAGGGGCTGTCACTGCGACTGGAGCAAGGGCAAATCCTCGGGCTGCTGGGCCGCAACGGCGTGGGCAAGACGACGCTCGTAAGTTCGATTGTCGGTTTCAATCCTCCGCGCCACGGAAAGATCCTCTTCAAGGGAATGGATATCACCCGGACTGCTTCGTTCGAAACCGTGCGCAGCGGGATGGGGCTCGTGCCCCAGGGCCGGCGTGTCTTTCCAACGCTGACGGTCGAGGAAAATCTTGTGGTCGCTGAGCGGAACATCGACCGTCATGGCTGGGACCTGGAACGCGTCTACGCGCTCTTCCCGCGCTTGGAAGAAAGACGTTACCTGCGCGCCAAGACTCTCTCCGGGGGAGAGCAGCAGATGCTTGCGATTGGTCGTGCCTTAATGACGAACCCCGACTGCCTGATTATGGACGAGCCCTCCGAGGGACTTGCGCCCATCATCATCCAGGGGGTGTGGGAAGCGATCGAAAAGCTGAAAGAGAAAGGCCTCTCGATTCTTCTTGTCGAGCAAAATGCCTCCCTGGCTCTCAGGCTGGTCGATTACGTGCACGTGTTGAGCAAGGGGAAAGTGGTCTACTCGGCGCACCCGAAAGAACTGTGGGCCAACGATGAAATCAAATCGAGTTTTCTGGGTCTATGAAGGGACAGAGGAAGCGGCTCGAACGTCAACCCTGCGGCGCAGTTGTGCCCTGGCCTGCTCGATCGCCTCCAGGATGGCCCTCGTCGAGACCAATTGAGATCCTCGCGTGGCCCTTGAGACAGACGAGAAAGAGTTTTGGAGCGGGCTAGAGTTCTGCGTTTGCCGAGAAATCGCAAAGATGCCCGCGTTCAGACGGCAACGACTCGGGTGCGACGGTTTCATCCCGGAGGTCTGCTGTTAGACCGATCGCGCATGGCGTTGCGCGCGTTGATGGCGAGGTTCAAGATGGCGGCTGTCAACAAGGTTTGATCGACACGCACCCATCGTGGAACATCCTGCGATGTCTTATCGGCCCTAACGAAGGAGCCTGCCATGGCACTATCACGAATCCAGGTGTCCATTCTCGGCCTCGGCGCTGCGGTCCTGGCCACGCAGAACATTGACACCCGCGCCCAGGCGCAGATTGCAGCGTCGAACGCTGAGCGCACGACGACGGGCAATCCGATCACCGGGGAGGGTCTGCGCAACCCGGCTCCGGTCGTGACCCGGAACTGGGGTCAGCTGCCGGCGGGCCGCAAGTGGGGCACCACGGCCGGAATTGACGTCGATCCGATCGACGGCAACATCTGGGCCTACGAGCGCTGCGGCGCGGCGACTGCCGGCGGTGGTCCCGTCGACTGCGACAACACGCCGGTCGATCCCATCTTCAAGTTCGATCGCAAGACCGGCGCGGTGCTTGCGAACTTCGGCAAGGGCACCATGGTCACGCCGCACGGCATCGCCGTGGACATGCAGGGCAACGTGTGGATCGCCGATTTCGCGGGCAACAAGGCAGGCACCAAGGGGCATCAGGTCCACAAGTTCAGCCCGAAAGGCGAGAAGCTGCTGAGCCTG
>DATFTE010000145.1:0-3959 GCA_035262225.1 Terriglobales bacterium | reverse complement strand
GGAGCATCGGCGCCAGCCCTCGACCCTACCGCCATGCACACGCGCCAGGTCCGGCGGATTTTGCGAGAACGGCGGCATGATAGCATCCGTCCGATACGTGTGGACATCAGGCATTTTTCAGGATGTGAGGCCGGCGGCGCCCAAGTATCGCACCTACCGCCGCGCCAAGTCCCACGGCCGGACCGACCTGATGCGTGAACCATAGGCCCGACCTGCCCGCGCGCCGCGATTCCATTTCGCCATTTGACATCCGGCTCCCGGCGTCCGACCCGCACTACAGAAAGGACCGTATTGCCGTTGTTCTCTGGCTGGACTAACCTTTCTGGGTATCTGATAGTTTCCAGGCTCATGCCTTCCGGCTCATTTCCTTTCGCGGTCGCCGCTTTTCTCCTGGCGAACCAGCTACTGGCGCAGGTGGGCGTCTCGCTGAAACCTTCGCACCCCAGTCCCTGGCAGATCGGCGGCGTCGTCACCTGGACGGCCACCCCCGTCAGTGGTGCTCCCGACGCGTTTTGGTACCGCTTCCGCGCACGCCGTATCGGCTCCCCCTTTCGCGTGTGGCGGGACTTTGGCCCGGACAATACTTTCCGCTGGAGCGACGTGGAACACTCGGGAACATTTGAAGTTGAGGTGTCGGCGCGCGACCGTGTCACCAACAACGTTTCCGTCGCCAGCGCCCGCTACGTACTGCAGCCCAACGCGACCGACCGGCCCACCCTGGTGGAAACATCGCACCCGCTCATACTTCTCTACAGCGCGCCGCCCTGCAACAACGGCAGCCGCATGAAGGTCCGCTTTCAACCTGCCGATGGTTTCACCCAGGACACTCCCTACAAGTCCTGCGACGGCGGGCTGGACATGAACTTCTACCTGGCCGGCTTGCGAGCCGAAACTGAATACTTCGCTTACCACATCGTCGACACAGGAGATTCGTTCGACGCCGGCCCTGTGCTTACCGCTTTTACCCTTGCAATTGCGGCCGATCTGCCTGTTACCACCGTACTCACACCGCCGCCTCCCGATGCGTCCGACCCAATCGTGCTGCAGGAAAATGTCTTTGCAAGCCAGTTAGCCACTGATCTCGCGGGCCGCGTCGTATGGTACTACCCCGGCGCTCCGCTCAGCTTCATGACGCGTCCTACCGGCGAAGGCACCTTCCTCGGCATCGCCCAAGATGCCCAAGGCGACCCCTGGCGGCAAGCTGTGCGTGAGTTCGATCTAGTCGGGATTCCTCTTCGCGAAACCAACGCCGGACGCATCAATGAGCAGCTCAAGGTTCTCGGAAAACGACCGATCAATTCGTTCCACCACGAGGCGCTGCGATTGCCCGACGGCAACCTCGCCGTTCTGGCGGGCGTAGAACAGATTCTCACCGGCGTGCAAGGGGCGGCGCCTGTCGATGTCCTGGGCGATATGATCGTCGTGCTCGATTCCAACCTCAATGTGGTCTGGACTTGGGACACGTTCGACCACCTCGACACGCACCGTATGGCGACGCTCGGTGAGAAGTGCCAGCCCAACGCCTGCCCGCCGCTTCAACTCAGCCCCACCGCCAATGACTGGACCCATGGCAACGCGATCGAAGCTACTCCCGACGGCAATCTCCTGGTGTCATTGCGCAACCAGGATTGGATCGTCAAGATCAACTACGATTCCGGCGAGGGCAATGGCGATGTCCTCTGGCGGCTTGGCAACGGAGGCGATTTCGCGCTCTCGCCCGCCAATCCGGCCATGTGGTTCTCCCACCAGCACGATCCCCGTTACGAACCACTCAGCGCGGGCCGCCTCATGATCCTGGACAACGGCAACATTCGCAGGGAGACCGATCCCAAGGCGACCTCGCGTGGCCAGGTGTACCAGATTGACGAGCAAGCCAAGACCGCCACTCTTGTCGTCAACACCGATTTGGCACGCTATTCTCTCGCGTTGGGGTCCGCCGAGAAACTCTCCAACGGGAACTGCTGGTTCGATGCCGGCTTCCTGCCGGATGCCTCTGGCGTCGCCGACGAATTCGATTCTACCGGCAGAAGCGTGTTCTCCATCCGCACCGCCGCGCCGGTCTATCGCTCCTACCGCCTGGCCACCATGTACAGCCCGGTCCGAGGTTCCCGATGAACATGACGCGGCGTGGCTTTCTCATGTCGGCGGCAGGCGCCGCCCTGGCGCCGGCGCTCCGCTCCCAGCAGCGGACTCCTAACGTCGTCATGATCCTCGCCGACGATCTCGGCTATGGCGATCTGGGCTGCTATGGCTCTCCCATCTCCACTCCTAACCTCGACCGCATGGCCGAGGACGGCGCCCGCTTCACCAACTTCTACTCCGCCAGCCCGGTGTGTTCACCCTCGCGCGCCGCTCTGTTGACCGGACGATATCCGACCCGGGTAGGGGTTCCGGTCGTCCTGGGCCCCGGCGACCCTGGTCTTCCCGACACGGAAACCACATTGGCGCAATTGCTCAAATCCGCCGGATATCGCACAAGCTGCATCGGCAAGTGGCACCTTGGCTCGCCCGCCAGTTATCTGCCGCCCAATCGCGGGTTTGATGAGTTCTTCGGCGTGCCCTACAGCGCCGATATGTCTCCGTGCCCACTCATCCGGAATACTTCGGTGATGTCTCCTGCCGTCGACGTCACCACCCTCACGGCGCGCTTCACTCAAGAGGCGGTGGATTTCTTGAACCGGTCCAAGGATTCCCCTTTCTTTCTGTACCTCGCCCACACGGCGCCACACCTCCCCCTGGCTGCCTCTCCGACTTTCGCCGGCAAGTCGGGCCAGGGAGTGTATCCCGACGTTGTCCAGGAACTCGATTGGAGCGTCGGCCAAGTGCTGGCAGCCCTGCGCGCGAACGACCTGGACTCCAATACGCTCGTGATGTTTTCCAGCGACAACGGACCGTGGTGGCAAGGGAGTCAAGGCAGGCTGCGCGGCCGCAAAGGCGAAACTTACGAGGGCGGCATGCGTGAGCCCTTCATCGCGCGCTATCCCGGCGCTATTCCGTCCGGCATTGGCTGTTCCGCCCTCGCAACGACCATGGACGTCCTGCCCACCGTGACGCGCCTTTGCGGCGCGGGCCTGTCCACCAATTCGCTCGACGGCGTGGACATCTGGCCCGTCCTCACAGGCGACCGCACCGATGTCGAGCGAGACGTCTTTCTCTATTTCGATAGCGTCTACCTCCAATGCGCGCGCCTCGGCCGATGGAAACTTCACATGACGCGGTATAACACCAAGGCTTGGTCGCCGCTTCCTGCCGGAGGCAGAGTCAATCTGCCCCTTCCCCGGCCGGAACTGTACGACGTCGTCACCGACCCTCAGGAAAGCTACGACTGCGCCGCCGCTCATCCCGATATCGTCGCCGACATTCGTGGCCGGGTCGACCGCCTCATTCAGACATTTCCTCCTGGCATTGTCGATGCCTGGCAGTACACTCTCTCGCAAAAGGTGTTGGACGCGCCCGTCGACGGCCTGCCTGTTCCCGATCGCGGCTAGGAAGCATCTTCGTCCTGGACAGTTCATTACTGAAACCGCCGCCCAACAAACTGCGTTCCACGCGAACTCAATGGTTTGTTGTATTCCGTCCCCTTCCCATTATGGCGATAATCGATGATCCGGGCGAGGTGGCGGCCGGCGATTCAGACTGATGCAACGTAGAGGACACACTCCTTGCTGCGACTGATCTTGTTGTGCTCTTGTGTTGGCCTTCTCTCCCGGGCCCAGAATACGGGTCCTGATCTTACAAAATTCGTCAACCCCTTCATCGGGACGGGCCAGGGAGCGCCGGATTTCGGCATGGGCAGCGCGGCCGGAAATACGCCGCCGGGCGCCGCCTATCCGTTCGGCATGGCGCTCTGGAGTCCCGACACCACCAACCAGGCGGGTGGTTACCGTTTCGAACACGACACCATCAGCGGCTTTTCGCTCACCCACTTCTCCGGCCGCGGCATCTCGTGCTGGCAGGAT
>DATFTE010000144.1:0-3807 GCA_035262225.1 Terriglobales bacterium | reverse complement strand
CCCGGTTTAAACCGGCAACGAACGGGGCGTGAACCCGGGGGCACCCGCCAACCTTGTAGAATGCGCGGTAGCATTTGGTCGCGCCACCGGCGCTGACGGTCGGCGCCGAGGCGGCTGTCCCCGCGTGAGGCGGGAAGGATGGCGCGTCCGTCGTGGAACGGATTCCAATCCATGGGCAAGATTCACGTTCTCTCCGAAGCTGTCGCCAACAAAATTGCCGCTGGAGAAGTCGTGGAGCGGCCGGCTTCGGTGGTCAAGGAGTTGCTCGAAAACTCGCTCGACGCCGGGGCGACGCGCATCCGCGTGCAGGTGGAAGCCGGGGGCAAGAAGCTCATCCAGATTACCGACAACGGCTGCGGCATGGTGCGGGACGACGCCCTGCTCGCCTTCGAGCGCCACGCGACCTCGAAGCTGCGCAGCGCCGAAGACCTGCTGAAGGTGGCGACTCTGGGTTTTCGCGGAGAGGCGCTGCCCTCGATCGCGTCGGTGTCGCGGCTGCGGCTGGAGACGCATGCCGGGGAGCAGGAATCGGGCACGATCATTGAAGTCAACGGCGGCAAAATCGCCGGGGTGGAAGAGGCGGGGCTGCCGGTGGGAACATCGGTCACGGTGCGTGATCTTTTCTTCAATACCCCCGCGCGCAAGAAATTCCTGAAGGCGGAAACGACCGAACTGGCGCACATCGCATCGCTGGTGACGCACTACGCGTTGGCACATCCGGATAAGCACTTCGAACTGCACTCGGCGACCAACGCCATGCTGGTAGCGCCTTCGGTGGCCGGACACCGCGAGCGCGTCTACCAGGTGTTTGGGAAAGAGACGCTCGACCAGCTGATTCCCCTGTCCGCGGTCCAGCCACTCGCGCGCCTCGGTTTGCCACAGCCGCCGCCGTGGAGGAGGCCAGAGCCGGTCGAGGAGGAGAAAGAGTCCGGCCCACCTTGGTTCGGCGAGCTGCGCGTACATGGCTTCATTTCGAAACCGGAGATTCAGAAGCTCAACCGCAGCTCGATCTACATCTTTGTAAACCGGCGGCTGATTCGCGACCGGCTGATTCAGCATGCGCTGACCGAGGCCTATCGGAATATTCTTCCCCCGACGGTGTATCCGGTGGTGCTGCTGTTTCTGGAGATGCCGAGCGGCGAAGTTGATGTCAACGTGCATCCCTCGAAGACCGAGGTGCGCTTTCGCCAGTCGACCCTGACCCATGATTTTGTGCGCGACGCGGTGCGGGCGGCGCTGATGAAGGCTCGCCCGGTGCCACAGTTCGCGGCGGAGATTCATGCCCATCCGACGGCCAGCCCGTCGTTGACGCCGGAGAGCGCGGGCGGTGCGGCCTGGCGCGAGTTGTATGCTCCGCTCGCGGCGCAGCCGTTTACCTTGCAAGCGCCGGTTCCGCCGCCGATCAACCCGCGATTTCATTTCCAGGATGGCATCGCAGTGGAGGGGAATGCGGCGCTGGCATTGGAACCGGCGCCCGAGGTCATTCCCGGCGACGGGTGCGCTCCGCCGATACCCGATCAACTCGAGGCCCGATCGGAGCTGGCGCCGGCGCTCGGGTCGCTCAAGCCTCTGGGACAGATTCGCGAGTCGTTCATCCTGGCAGTGAACCACGAGGGCCTCTGGATCATTGACCAGCATGTGGCGCACGAGCGCGTGCTCTTCGAGAAAGTGTTGAGGCAGCGCGCGGCGCAGGCTGTAGAAAGCCAGCGGTTGCTGATGCCGCTGGTTGTCGAGCTGACGCCAGCGCAGCAGGCGGTGTTTGCCGAGATATCCGGGGAATTGGCTTTGAACGGATTCGAAGCTGAACCATTCGGCTCGCGCAGCATCGCGGTGAAGGTGGCCCCCGCCGGGGTGCAGGCGACAGAAGTGGAACACATGCTGCATGAGCTGCTTGACCAGCTTTCTCGCGAGGAGCAGAGCATCAATCTCGAAAAAGTGCGGGCGCGGATCGCGGCCTCGATCGCCTGCCACGCCGCCATCAAGGTGAACATGCCACTCGAGCAGAACAAGATGGAGTGGCTGCTGGGGGAGCTGGCCAAGACGGATTGTCCCATGAGCTGTCCGCATGGCCGGCCGGTGGTGCTGCGCTACTCGATGAAGGATATTCAGCGGGCGTTTAAGAGGATTTGAAGGAACGGTCAGCATTCTTCAGCAACTCAGCGCTCCGCCTCTCCACCCTATTTGCGGCCTCCCTGCGGCATCTGCCCCTCTTGACAGCTGCTGCGTGCTTTTGTATTCTATGCATCGGAATTAGAGGTATTGAGATGAACTTTAAGGGAACGCTGCCCACCCTGATTCTGGACGCGCTGCAGTCGGAGCCGAGTCATGGCTACCGCATCGCGCAGCGGATCAAGGAGCGCTCGCGAGGGGTACTGGATTTCAAGGAAGGCACGCTTTACCCGGCGCTGCACAAGCTGGAAAATGAAGGGCTGGTGGAGTCCTACGAGGGAATGGAAAGTGGCCGGCCGCGGCGCTACTATCGCATCACCCAGGCGGGGCACGGGACCTTGCGCCGGGATCGCGCCGAGTGGCGGAAGTTTTCCCGGGCTGTAACCGCAATTCTGAGGGAGGCATAAGCCATGACAGCATTGGACCGTTGGCTGGAACAGGCGACCCGGCAGTTGGCGAAGGATTCAGCGGGACAGGTACGCGCCGAGATTCAGGAACACTATGAAGCGGCGCGCGAAACGGCGATCCGGAGTGGCGCGACAGCCGAGGAGGCGGAGCGCCTGGCGGTACGCGACCTGGGCGATGCGAGGACGGCGAACTGTCAGTATCGCAGGGTACTGTTGACGACGGGCGAGGCGAGGTTGCTCCGCGAGGGCAACTGGGAGGCGCGGGCGGTGTGCTCGCGTCCGTGGCTGAAGTGGATGTTTCTGGTGGTGCCGGCAGCTGCCTTCTACACGGCGACTGCGCTATTTCTGAAAGGGTCGGTTGCAGGAGCCTGGGTCTGGGTGGCGGGAGGGATCGGTCTGTTGCTGGCGGCGCCGCTGTTGCCGATCTATACCCCGTCGCGCGGGCGCGTGTTTCGCCTCGTGAAGTGGGTGGTGATGCTGAGCCTGTTCGGGATGGTGTTCGGCTCGGAATGGCTGAAGTGGTCGTGGCTGCTGATCTCGTGCCTGTGGCCGATGGCGTGGGTGGAGTGGACGCGGGTTTCAATCCGGCGGAAGCTCCCGGTGGCGCAGTGGCCCAAACAGTTATATTTGTAGGCTCTCAGCTGTCCGCCTATCCGGGAAATCTGCCGCATCGTGCCGCAGCGACCTGCGGTGGAGGAGTTCAGGCTGTCGGTTCGGGAATCTTCCAGCCCCGGATCACGAGCCAAAGCGGGAAGATCAGCTCCACGAACGACATGGTAAAGAAAAATCCGAGATTGGCCTTGGGATAAAGGTATGGCCTGAGGCCGTTGATGACCCAGCCCAATCCGTCCAAGGCGAGAAGAATTCCGATAATCCAGGGAACGTAGCGGCAACGGCAGATCAGGTAGCCCAACAGGGCAAGGTGGATGCCGAAAATCAGCAGGCTCAGCGACCAATCGTAGCGAAACGAATTCAGCAGGAGCATGACTTGGGCGTGCAACGCAGCGGACCCGAAGGCTTCGAGGTAAGCCGACGTGGTTAGCAAGCGGAGCACCGTCACCAGTTGGAACAGTCCAACCAGGGCCACCACCGTGTACACCAGCCTGAACCAGGCAGTGAGCAAGGAAAGAGACTTGTTGACCGGCACGAACAGGACATAAAGCGCCCATGCAATGATTACGTCGAGCATCAACGTAACCAGGTGGCACAGGATTCCGACAAAAAAGAGCTT
>DATFTE010000143.1:0-33146 GCA_035262225.1 Terriglobales bacterium | reverse complement strand
GCGGGCGATGTTGATGGTTTCTTCCGCCGAGATCTTGTGCGGGGGCGCGTCGAGCAGGCGGGCGCCTTCCAGCATGCCTGTCGGGTAAGCCAGCCAGACCGGGTACCAGTAAGACTCGATTTCGCGCGTAGCGGGCCAGCGCGAACCGGCCCCGCCGTCAAAGTTTTCAAACGAGGGCGGATTCAGAAACAGTGTTTTTAAGGGCATATGTGTCAATTACTTATCTTAACATTTCCCTTCTGGATTGGGATGCTCCCAGGCCCGTATTGAACCAGGTTCAGGCCGCAAAATAACGGCCTGCCGCCGCCATTTAGACAAGATTCTCCCTTTAAGGATTGGATTCAAGTCTAGTGCCATTTTGCCGACGGCGCAAAGCCTTTGCGGTAAACGGTCGCGGGCAGCACTGAAGGGGGAAATCCCGGGCTGAGCCGGGGGCGCTGCCAAGGTGAATTTCTTGTCATTTCCCGATGCCCACCCAGCTCTCCAGGTCTCCGGTGGCGCGCAGCAGGGCGATGCGGGCCTTCTCCAGTTCGAAGTTTGTGTCCTGCAGGCTATTGAAATGGTCGTTGACCTGGTCGCGGACATCTTCCATCTCCTGCAGCGTAGCGCTGCCGGCTTCGACACGAACCTGGAGAGCACCCAGGTCCGCCTGAGCGATCCGATAGCCGAGGTCGGCGACCTCTTGCGCGGCCGCCAGCTGTTCGACCGAGCGCTGCAGTTTCAAAGTCTGTTCGGAAACCTGATTATGCGTGGCCTGCGCGTCCTGCCGGGCGTGGAGGGCCTCGGCTTTCGCGCCTTGCGCTTTGGCGCGCTGCACTTCGTTGATGAAAGGGAAGCGCAGGACCACGCCGACGGTGGCGTTGTTGTGCTGGAACGAACCGGGGACGAAGAACTGCTGATAGTTGGCCAGGGAGGTGGAGAGCAGGGCGTACTGGGCAGCGAAGTCGGCCGTGGGCCACAGGGCGCGATGTTCGCCGCGGGCGCGCATGGCTAGCGCGACGGCGTGGCTGTCGGCGGCGAGGACGGCCGGGTTGCTGTCGGTTACCTTCGCGGGAAGCTCGTCCGCTTCCTGCCCTTTGATCTCCGGCAGAGCGGGCATGGAATCGGCGTCGGCTTCGATAGAGGATGTGGGCAGTCCAGTCAGATGCGAGAGCTTTGCGCGCAGGACGTCGATGGCTCCCAGGGCCTGCGACAGACGAAGACGGATACGGGCCGAGGTGAGGCGAGCCTTGTTGCGGGTCTGTTCGCTGTCCACTCCCGCCTGAATGCGCTGATCGACGATCTGCTCGGTGTGCTGGGCCTCTTCTTTTTCCTGCCGCAGGTGATCGAGCGACGACTGCCACTTGGCAAGCTCGGCGTACGAAACGACGGTGTCCTGGATGACCTGCTCGCGCTGATCCTTGCTCTGGAACCCGGTGGCCTGCATTTCGATTCTGGCGGCGCGTACGAAATCACGAAGCGCGGGGTTGAAGACGGCCGACTGGGTGGACACGTTGAAGATGGATGGCGCAGAGCCTTCCAGGCTGAGGGGGTATCCCCAGGCCTGCCCCAGGCCGGAGCCGATCGCCACCTGCGGGATGTATTGGTTGCGCGCTTCGTGATAGCTGGCGAGAGCGCGTTCGACATCGGCGTCGGCGGCCATGGCCACCGTGCTGTGCTTCAGCGCCAGTTCCACAGCGCGTTTCAGCGGGAGCGACGATTCGGCGGCCCGCGCAGGAAGGAGTGCCAATACAATGGCTGGGATCACGAGCAGCAAACGGCGGTCCATGAACTGCGAGGAACGGTTCATTTCTTCACCCTGATCTGAGCAGAGAGTAGTAAGTAGTGAGAAGCAAGAAACGGCGTCATGTGTTGGTTCTAACGTCAATGTCGGTAGTTCAGGAACCAGCTCGCAACCGAAAGGGTCTCACGTGACGCTTGCATTTCGCCAGTGACAATCTGTGTCGCAGCCAGGAGGGCGGGACGAGCGCCAGGCCCTCTTTGAATTGATGCGATTCCCTGAAGCGGCAGCCGGCTACCGGTTCAGCCGGTTCAGCGCGTCCTGAGCAGCGGAATAACTCTTGGCCAGAGCCAGGGCAGAGCGGTATTCCTGGGCAGCGGCTTGCTTGTCGCCTTCCTTTTCAAGGAGCGTGCCCAGCAGATAGTGCGCTCTGAACGTCGGCGCCGCCTCTACGGTGGAACTGGAGGAGAGATAGCGGCGCAACAATTCGATGGCGGCAGGAATGTTGCGGCCGGTGCGATTCAGGGTCTCAGCGGCATCCACCAGAACCTCGGAGTGCCCGGTCTGGGCAGCGGCGGCGCGGCGGATGGCCTCCTCCATTTCGTCCAGGCGATTGTGGTTGCGGAAGAACAGCGCCAGGTTCAGCCAGGACAGAGCGCTGCCGCCGGTGACCGCAATCGAAGCGCGGTATTCCTTTTCGGCCGTGACCAGGTCTTTGTTTTTCTCCGCGATGCGGCCGCGCACCCAGTGGGCTTGGGAGGGATCGAGCACTTCGAGGGCCCTGGCCTGGGCTTCGGCCTTGTCGCGGCCGCCGCCAACGATCCCGGGGGCTTCAAGATAAAACTCCGCCAGGTCCGTGCGCGCCGCCGCATTCGACGGATCCAGCTTCACCGCCGTCTCGAATTCGCTGTGCACTTTGCCGGCCAGGCCGGCAGCGGTGAGGAAGCCGGCGCGGTCGGCTTTCTCACCGTAAATCCGTCCCAACCACATGTGATAGTCGCTGTTATCAGGGGATAGTTTGACGGCTTTCTCGCAGTAGGGAATCCCCCGGTCCCAGTGACCCAGGGAAAAATAGGCTCGGCACAGCAGGTTGTAAGACTCGGCATCGTTGGGAGCCGTCGACAGTCTGCCCTGGAGCGAAGCAATGGCGTCGTCGACACGGCCCTCGGCCAGCAGGCCAGGAACGTCGGCGGCAGTTGCGGCGCTGAGAGTCATAAGCCAGAGCACAGAGGCTGCGAACAATTTCTTGGAAGAAAAGCTCACTACTCAACCACCTTCACGGAAATGCCGTTCTTCAACGGTTTGGAATTTGTCGAATTGAGAGCGACCAGCGCGTTCTCGGCCAGCCCGCCTGTGACCTCCACGCTGGTCAGGGTGGTGATCGAAGTCTGGATCTCGCGCCGCACCAGTTCGTCGTTCTTGACCTCGAAGACATAGGTCCGGCTGTTATCGATGCGAATGGCCTCGCGGGGCACGGTCAGAACGTCGTGATGCTCGCCGGAAACGATGGTGATGCCGACGTTGATGTTGGGCAAGAGACGAAAGTCGGAGTTATCGACGATCGCCGTAGCCTCACCCACGGTGCGGGTGTTGCGCAATTTGACCGAGGAGGGCACGGTATTGACCCGGGCGTTCCAAACGCGGCCGGGAAGAGCATCCCAGGTGACTTCGACCTTGTCGTTGACGGCCAGGCGTCCGATATCGGGTTCGTCCACGAAGGCCCGCACCAGGACCTTCGACAGGTCGGCCGCCTGCAGGATCAGATCGCCCGGATTCACATAAGCACCTTGCCTTACGGGAAGGGAATACACCACCCCGTCGAACGGTGCGTGGATATCGAGTCGAGATAGGACATCCTGGGCGGAACGATAACCGGCCAGGGCAGCCTCGTGCTGCGATTCGACGCGCGCGACTTCGGGCTGGGAGAAGCGATCGTGCTGCTTTTGTTCAAGCAGCTTCACCTCGGCGTCGGCGCGCGCCAGCTGATCCTGGGCATTGCGTACTTCGCCGGGAGAGGCGGCACCCTGTTGTAAGAGGCGCTCGAGGGCATCGAGATTGTGCTGCGCGGTGTCGCGATTGGCGCGGGCCTTGGTGAGTTCGGCGCCGGTCGTGAGAACCTCTTCCTGGGTGCCGCCGCTTTCCACCGAATGGATGTCGGCGGCGGCGGCGCGAATCTGCGACATGGCCTTCGCCGCCTGCACCCGGGCCTCGGCGTCATTCAACCGCACCAGCAGTTGCCCCTTCTTCACGTGATCGCCTTCCCTGACCAGCAACGCTTTGACCGTCGTGCCAATGGGGGCATGGGCCTCGAAATTCTGTACCGATTCGACCTTGCCATTGGTGGAGATCACGCTGCGGATGTCGCTGCGCTCGACCCTGGCGGTGCGCACGGGAATAGCATCGTCGCGCGACATGAATGAGGCCAGCAACACCACTCCGGCCACGATTCCGGCCGTCCACAACAGCCAGCGACGCGCGAACAAACCACCCTTGCGATTGTTTTCTGGCGGCATCGAAAGCTTCGGAACAAACTAATGTACCACTGGCAAGATCGGCCCCGCCGCTTCCAGGCTTAACCCCTTAGATGCGGGCGGGTCGCGAAAAATGCCAGAAAAAGCGCCCCTGGCGGGTGGATGATTACAATGATCCCATGTCTAAACCGCGCTACACTCGCGACCACGCCGAGGCCGGCCTCGATGGAGAGTTTCCAGAAATTGAAACCTGGCCCAATCAGTTTCCCGGTTACGAAATTGTGGTGGATGATCCGGAGTTTACTTCCGTGTGCCCCAAAACCGGGCTGCCGGATTTCGGCACGGTCACGATCCGCTACATGCCTGACAAACGGTGTTTGGAACTGAAATCCTTAAAGGAATACCTGCAGTCCTATCGCAACCTGGGAATCTTTCAGGAGAACATCGTGAACCGGGTGCTGGAGGACGTGGTGCGCTGGGCGAAACCGGTGTGGGCGGAAGTGAAAGGAGACTTCCGCCCGCGCGGAGGAATCTCGACAGTGGTGGTGGCGCGCTGGCCGCGGACAAGGAAGGGAAAGGGACACTAAGTT
Source organism: Terriglobales bacterium (assembly GCA_035262225.1). GTDB lineage: Bacteria > Acidobacteriota > Terriglobia > Terriglobales > Acidobacteriaceae > DATFTE01. The sequence continues at coordinate 28,365 of DATFTE010000143.1, read as the reverse complement.
CCATGTTCCCCGATCTCCACTATGCCGGGTGCCCGGGCGCTGTTATAGTCCCTGCCTGAGTGACGACCCGCAAACTCTACCCCCGCACCGCGCTGTTCGTGCTCACCGCGCTGAACCTGCTGAACTACATCGACCGCTCGGTGCTGTTTGCAGTGCAGGAGATGGTGAAGCAGGAGTTTCACCGCAGCGACGCCGCCTTCGGCTTTCTTACCAGCGTGTTCTTCATCTTTTATATGTGTGCCGCCCCGTTCATGGGGCCGCTGTCGGTGCGCTTCTCGCGCAAGGCGGTGATCATCGCCGGAGCGCTGATCTGGAGCGTGGCGACATTGCTGACGGCGATCACGAAGAACTTCGACGAACTGCTGTTGCGGCACACGGTGGTGGGCATTGGCGAGGCCAGCTTCGTCATCCTCTCGCCCACCTTCGTGGCCGATATGTTCCCCGAAGAAAAGCGCGGGCGGGTGATGGGCGTGTTCTATCTCGCGATTCCGGTGGGCACCGCGCTGGGCTATTTTCTCGGTGGGTACATGGGGCCGAAGTACGGCTGGCGTGCGCCGTTCTATGTGGGCGCGGCGCCGGGAGTGCTGCTGGCGTTTCTGCTCCTGTTTATTCCCGAGCCTCCGCTGGGACTGTTCGATGCCAAGGAAGAATTGCCCGAGCGCGACACGATAAGAGGCCTCGTGAGGAACAAAGCCTTCCTCACCGCCTCTCTGGGCATGGCGATGATGACCTTTGCCCTGGGTGGACTGCAGGTCTGGATGCCGACGTTCCTGCAGCGGGTGCACGGTTACAGCGTGCTCGACTCGAACCTGATCTTTGCCGCCAGCACGATTCTGAACGGCATTGTGGCATCGCTGCTGGGAGGCTGGATCTCGGACCGCCTGCTCGAACGCACGGCGGCGGCGCACTACCTGGTCTCGGCGGTGAGCCTGGCGCTGGGCGTTCCGGCGGCGTTTGTGGCGCTGTTTGCCAGCGGCAGGCTGATGATCGCCGGAATCTTCATTTCGGAGTTCTTCCTGTTGATCAATACCGGCCCGCTGAACGCGGCGGTGATCAATTCCGTAGGGCCGCGTGTGCGGGCGATGGCGCTGGCGGTGAACGTCTTCATCTTTCACCTGCTGGGAGATGTGCCGTCGGCGTGGCTGATTGGCTACATGTCGGACAAGTACTCGCTGCAGTCGGCGGTGGTGGCGCCGATTATCGCCATCGCCCTGTCTTCTGCCATACTGTTCTACGGAATGAGATTTGCCCCACCTGTCCATCACGTGAACTCGGGCGCGGTTGCGGGAGCCTGGTTGGAATGAGTTATTTCCACTGGATTGCCGGCTGCCTTTTGGGGCTGGCATGGTTCTCGCGCCTTGTGGGCGCCGCCCTGGGCATGCCCAAAGTGACGGACATTGCACTGCCCGAGTGGGACCGCAAGCCGCTTAAGGGCAATCCCGGCGTCAGCATCATTGTTCCCGCCTGCAACGAACAAGAGACCATCGAGCAGGGGCTGACCCACCTGCTGGCGCTCGACTACGAAAACTACGAGGTCATCGCCGTGGACGACCGCTCCACCGACCGCACGGGGGAGATTATGGATCGGGTGGCGGCGAGCGAAGCGGCTCACGGCCGGCTGCGTGTGATCCATGTGGACAGCCTGCCCTCCGGGTGGCTGGGGAAGACGCACGCGATGTGGACCGCCGGCAAGCAGGCCAGCGGCGACTGGCTGCTGTTTACCGACGCGGATGTGTTGTTCAAGCCCGACGTGCTGCGGCGTGCGCTGGTGTACGCCGAGTCGGAACCGGCGGATCACGTGGTGCTGTTTCCCCGCATGATCATGAGGCAGCCGGGCGAAAAGATGATGATCGCCTTCTTCCAGACGCTGTTTGTGTTCGGGCATCGTCCCTGGAAGGTCGCCGAGCCGGACACGAAAGATCACATGGGCGTGGGCGCGTTCAACATGATCCGCCGCCCGGTATACGAGGCGATCGGCACTTACCAGGCGCTGCGTTTCGAGGTGCTCGACGACATGAAGCTGGGCAAGGTCGTGAAGGCGGCGGGCTACGCCCAGCGCAACGTGTTTGGCGAAGACCTGATTTCGATCCGCTGGGCCCGGGGGGCGCTGGGTGTGGTGCGGAATCTTACCAAGAACTTCTTTGCCGTGATGTCATTCCAGTGGCCGCGGGCGGTCCTTTCCTGTTTCGCGCTGGCGTTTCTGAACCTGATGCCGTTCGTCGGCGTGTGGCTGGCGCATGGCTGGGCGCGCGTGCCGTATGCGCTGGCGGCGCTTTCCATGTATCTGATCTACTACGGCATGTCGGGGATGTCGGCGGTTCCGTCCTATTACTTCTTCCTGCATCCCGTGAGCACCCTGCTGTTTGTCTACACCATGCTCCGCTCGATGATGGTGACGCTGTGGCACGGAGGGGTGACCTGGCGCGGCACGAAGTACCCGCTCGAAGAGTTGAAGCGGGGGCTGGTATAGGGTTCGTTCTCGAAAGACGCTCTTCCCGCACTTGCTCGCGACCAACTGCCTGATGGCTTCCGGTAAACGTATCGCTTCGGCTCGGCAGAGGGGAGAACCTGCACTACAAACCAGAGGGCGATGTTTGGGCGCGGCTGACGGTGACCACCGCCCACGGGGTGATTAACGCGACCCTGTCCGGCTATGCCTACGAGACCACACCAGGCCAGGCGATTCTGGCGGGAGACCGCGGGCGGGCCACGAGAGAAGCGAGCGCGGCCGATCGAAGGGCCACTGCAGGAGTGGACGTTGATGACATCCCGGCCGACGATTGCCCTCGCTCGGTTTGCTGAGCCTGGGGGCTGCCGGATTGAGCGTGTGGAGACGCCAGAATTGGTGACCGCTTGCCGGTCCAAGACTGTCTCGGCGCACTCCGCGGCAACCTCTGCTTCTCAAGATTTCCAACCAGACTCAAGAACGCAGAGACCGCGGAGACCGCCGGCGAGTTCGCGGAAGGCAGGCCGGAGGAAGACCCTCGGACTACTTTGCGAAGGCCTTGATAGCCGACGCTTCGTCGTCTTTCACATCGAACACGGTGTAGAGCTTGGTGATCTGCAGCAGGTCGTGGACCTTCTTGGTCAGGTTCAGGAGTTTCAGTTCGCCGCCCTGGTTGCGGACGGTGGTGAAGGCGCTCACCAGTTCGCCGATGCCTGAGCTGTCGATATAGTTGACATCCCCGAGGTTCAACAGAATCTTCTTCTGCCCCTTGGAGAGGAGATCGCGGACGGTGTCGCGCAGGATCACGCTGCCTTCTCCCAGAGTGATCCGGCCGCTGCAATCTACGATGTAGACACCATCAACCTGACGAGTACTGGTCTTCATGCTCACTGGGAAGCCTCCTTGGCGCCCTCGGCTGATCCGTGGACGTGTTTAATCAGTTTAATTTCGGTGCCCGCCTGGGACGGGTGAATCTCGACTTCATCCATGAACGAGCGGATAAGAAAAATGCCTCGGCCCGAAGTCTTCAGCAGATTCTCGGGTGCGAGGGGATCGGGAATCTTGCTCAGGTCCAGGCCCTTACCCTGATCGCGGATGGTGATGACCAGGGCATCCTGGGTACGTACGAAATCCATCTTTACTTTCTTGCCTGGATCATAGGCGTTGCCGTGCAGCACGGCGTTGACCGCCGCCTCACGCACCGCCATCGAGATCCGCATGACCTCTTCTTCGTCGAAGCCCGCCTCGGTGGCGATCCGGTTGGCGGTCTGCTCGGCACTGTCGACGGTCTCCAGCGTCGATTCCATGGTGTAGGAGACCCGGTTTTCGGTCATGGCAAAAAAGTTCGTATCAAGCGTGGGGCGTCAGCACAGCTCAGCGCGAATCCGATAGTGTGCATTTCCGATGTGGAAAAGTCAACGCAAGCCTGCGGCGCACACCTCTGCCCCGGCGTTCTTGCCATCTGTCCTGATTAGACACCGAAAGACAAAAAAACCGTCAACCGTTGTAGATTCCCGCCCGCTACTTGGGTATTCTCAGGGCGATGCCGACCCTTGCGCTAACCGAACTGCTCGGTTCCCCGGTGTATGACACAGCCGGGCAGCCCTGCGGGCGTGTGCGCGAAGCCGTGCTCTCGCCGCAGGAAGACCGGGCGCGCATCTCCATGCTGGTGGTGCGCACGCGGCAAGGCGATCGCATGCTGCCGTTTGCCGCCGTGGATTCGATCGACGGCGGCGTGCGAACCAACTCCTCGGCAGCGGACTGGGTTCCCCGGGATGGTTCCGAAGGCCTGTTTTTTCTCGAGCGTGACCTGCTCGATCAGCAGGTGATTGACGTGTTCGGCCGTAAAGTTGTGCGCGTCAACGACGTCGACCTGCACCAGGACCTCAGCAACAACCGGCCCGTACTGCGCGTAGGTTCGGTGGACGTCGGCGCCCGTGGTGCGGTGCGGCGCCTGCTCAAGGGTGTGGTTCCGCTGGTCGCCCTGCAAGCCCTGCTGCGCAAGATTCCGCCCCGTCTGATTCCATGGGACTTCGTGGATCTGATTGAAACCGATCCCGCGCGCCGGGTGAAGCTGAAGATCTCCCACGAGCGGTTGGCCCGCCTGCATCCTGCCGATATTGCCGACATCGTAGAGGATCTGGCGCCGGACGAACGCGAAGCGGTGTTTGAGACCCTCGACGAGGACATTGCCGCCGAGGCCCTGGAAGAAGTCGAACCCAAGGTGCAGAAGGCAATCGTGGAATCGCTCGATTCCGAACGCGTCGCCGAGATCGTCGAAGAGATGCAGCCCGACGCGGCTGCGGACCTGCTGGCCGACCTGCCGGAGGAGCGCACCAGCGAAATCCTGCAAGAAATGGCGCCGCAGGAGCGCGAGGACGTGGTCGAGTTGCTGGAGTTCAAGGAAGATACGGCCGCCGGGCGGATGAACACCGAGTACCTGGCGTTGCCGTTGACGGGCACGGCTCGCGATGCCATCGAAGCTTTGCGGCATTTTGAAGGCGGCGTAGAGACGGTCAGCACCGTCTATCTGGTCGATTCCCAGGGCACGCTGGCTGGCGCCGTGCCCCTGGCAAAGCTGGTTTTGGCCGAGTCCAGCCACCCCCTCCTTTCCCTGGTACAGGAGCCACTGATCGCCACGCACGCCGGAGTCGACGAGAAAGAGGTAGCGGAGCTGTTCGACAAGTACAACCTCATGGCGCTGCCGGTGGTGGATGACAACAAGAAACTCACCGGGGTCATCACTTCCGACGACATCATCAGCCTGTTGCGAGCCAAGCTGTAAAGACGCAGCTCTCGTATGTCCGCCGGCATGGCCTTCGGCGCACACTACTCAAGGTCGCACCGCGTCGCACCGATGACCTCGGGGGAGTGGGCCGTGGATGCAGCCGTGCCCGATCTCTACACCGGGGTGCGTCCGGCGAATTCTGCACTGCACCGCAACGGCTCGCCGCAGCATCCCTTGGGCAGGGCCTGAAGGTGCTGGACCCGATCTCCGTCAACTAGACCGGTAAACCGACTCCCTTTCAAGCCTGAAGGGCGCGTGGCGCTGATCATCAAAATCGACAAGGCGCGTCCCGTAAGGCTGCCCTTCCGGCACACCGCTCCCGGACCGTGACGTGAACTCGACGGATTTTGACGGGAGCCCCTATCATGGGAGAGCAACGTCATCTCACGAGGTCGTCATGGCTGAACCGACATATGAAGAATTGAAGGCCCGCCTGGCGGAGTTGGAGAAAGCGGGATCGCGGCGCAGCGGAAGCCTGGAATTCCGGGTGGGGGAAAAGGGAGGCGTCAGCGTCTATGGTCTGGGCCGCTTCCCGGTAACTCTCTACTACGAGCAGTGGACACGATTGCTGGATGCGGCCGACAAGCTGCGCGAATTCATGGAAGACAACAAGTCGAAGCTGAAACTCAAAGATCAGGCGTGAGTTTCACGCCTCGTCGATCCCGAGCAGGCGCGCGAGCAGTCTCTCGTGCCACTTCCAGGGCAACAGACGCTTCATCCAAAGCTGGATATGGGCGTCCGGTCCCACCAAGTAGCGCAGACGCGGATTGGGATTGCCGGCTACCGACGCCACCAGCTGCGCCACTTCGATGGGATCGCGCTTGCGCAGATGCTTTACAGCCTCGCGCATGCGTTCGCCACGCTCCCGGTTGGGCGAGGTACCGTCTACGAATTTCTGTCCGAGCACAGCGTTGCGCGTCCAGATGTCAGTGGCAAACGATCCCGGTTCGATGAGCGCCACTTTGATGCCCAAGGGATTCACTTCCATGCGCAGCGATTCCGACCATCCCTCGAGGGCGTGCTTCGAGGCGGAATAACTGCTGATCCCGATGGCACCGTGCAGGCCGCTGATGGACGAAATCATCAGGATGTGCCCGGAATGCTGGCGGCGCATTACGGGCAGGACCGCCTGGGTGAGGGAAACGCTGCCAAAGAAATTAGTTTCGAACTGGCGGCGGATTTCCTCCACCCGCATATCTTCGGCGAAACCTGCCATGGCAAACCCGGCGTTATTTACCAGCACGTCAATGCGTCCGCGGTCGCGGACCACGTCTTCGATAAACGGCGCAATCGAGTCGAATTCGGTAACGTCCAGGCGGCGGACGTCGAGCGCTGGGGCGACTCCCGCGGCGCTTGCGGCCTCCTCCAGGCGATCGCGACGTCCCAGGTCGCGCATGGAGGCCACTACCCCGAAGCCCTTGCGTGCCAGTTCGACGGCGCACAACAGGCCAATTCCGCTCGATGTGCCGGTGATCACTGCAATTTTTTCAGGCATGGTTCTCATCTAGGTAGAACGTTGTACCATGGAACCGGGCTTCGACGGGTAGGTGCTTATGCGGGCCCTCATGAACGTACGCCATCGCCACCGCGAATATTTTCAGCCGCATCCCATGTTCAACACTTTTGCCCTGTTCGCCACCATGATTCTGGCGGGAGCCCTGGTGCTGGTCCTGGGATGGCTGGTGACGCGGTAGTTTGCGAGTCTCGAGTCGAACCCGCGGGCGGCACCTGGACGCTGCCTGGCGCGCACGTCTCTGTTCGTGTAAAAGCAGACCATCGAGGCTGACTTGGAGGCTCCCGTGAGAACTCTCGTGCGGCGTAGTGTGCTCGCGATGTTGCTCATTTCCTCGGCCGGGCTCTTCGCCCAAAACATCAGCAGCGGACCGGATCAACCGTTCGTCGTCGAGTATTACTACAAGGTCAGGTGGGGACATGCGGACGAGTTCCTAAGATTGTTCAGGAAGAATCACTATCCCTTGCTGAGGAAAGAAGTCGAGATGGGACGGATGCTGAAAGTCTGGATGGATCAGCCCCGCTACCACACCACCGAAGACGGGCGCTGGGACTACCGTGTGACCATTGTGTTCCGGAACGCGGCCGTGGCCAATGAAGCTTTCGACGAGACCGCGATCAAGAAGCAGCTCTGGCCTGATCAGGAAACCTACGAACGGGAAGAGCAGCGGCGTTTTGAGATCCTGGACGCGCATTGGGACCTGCCCGTCAAGACGGTGGAGTTGGAAGGCAGCAAGTAAAGCAGGCCGTGCGCCGTGGGCAGAGACCGAGCCGCGGCGTCACTCGAGCAGGACCAAAACCACCGAGTGGTACTTCCACCCGCTGTGCCTGGCACGCCATTGACTCCCGATCTCGCGCGTTTGGCCTCGATAGGTTGCAAATCTTTTCCCGGTACGAGAACATAAAGGTTTGCCTACATCCCACAGAACTCATAAGGAAGCAGCCCAAGAAAATGGCCAAGCGGCAAAGTGTGAAAACGGGTAAGTCTGCAAGCAGCAACGAGGTGAAAGCCCCCAGGGGCAAGCTGGGAGTGATGATCCCGGGTATGGGCGCCGTCGCCACCACTTTTGTGGCCGGCGTGGAGGCGGTACGCAAGGAGCTGTCGAAGCCCATCGGATCGCTTACGCAGATGGGCACCATCCGCCTGGGGAAGCGGACTGACAGGCGCTCTCCGCGGATCAAGGAATTCGTGCCGCTGGCGGAGCTGAACGACCTGGTCTTCACCGGGTGGGACATCTTCGAAGACGACATGTACACCGCGGCGCGCAAGGCCGGTGTCCTCGAAAAAGAGCTGCTGGACGAGATCAAGCCGTTCCTCAGCACCATCAAGCCGCAGAAGGCGGTCTTTGACCACAACTACGTCAAGAAGATTGACGGGCCCAACGTCAAAAAGGGCAGGAACAAAATGGACCTGGCCGAGCAGGTCCGCGACGATATGCGCGCTTTCAAGAAGAATTCAGGGGCCAGCCGGCTGATCACCATGTGGTGCGGTTCCACCGAGTCCTACATCGAGCCCACGGGCGCGCATCAATCGGTAAAGGCATTCGAAAGAGCCCTGCGCGAAAATGACGAGATGATCGCGCCCTCGATGATTTACGCCTACGCCTCGCTCATGGAAGGCGTGCCTTTCGCCAACGGGGCCCCCAATTTGACCGTTGACCTGCCGGTGATGCTGGAGCTTTCGCGGCAGAACGAAGCCCCGATTTGCGGCAAGGATTTCAAGACCGGCCAGACGCTGATGAAAACTGTGCTCGCTCCCGCGTTCAAAGCGCGCCTGCTGGGCCTGAGCGGATGGTACTCGACGAACATCCTCGGCAATCGCGATGGCGAAGTGCTCGACGATCCCGGATCATTCAAAACCAAGGAAGAGTCGAAACTCGGCGTGCTCGAACATATTCTGCAGCCCACCCTGTACCCGGAACTTTACGGCAACATGTTTCACAAGGTACGCATTAACTATTACCCGCCGCGTGGTGATAACAAAGAGGGTTGGGATAACATCGACATCTTCGGATGGCTCGGCTACCCAATGCAGATCAAGGTCGACTTTCTGTGCCGCGATTCGATTCTCGCGGCACCGATTGTGCTCGACCTGGTGTTGTTCCTCGACCTGGCGCAACGCACGCCGGAGCTGCGCGGGATCGGCATTCAGGAATGGTTAAGCTTCTACTTTAAGTCGCCGATGACCGCGCCGGGGCTGTACCCGGAGCACGATCTGTTCATTCAGTTGATGAAGCTGAAGAATACGCTGCGCCACCTGAAAGGCGAGGAGCTGATCACGCACCTGGGGCTTGAGTACTACGACTGAAGACCGGGTTAATCATTCCAATCTAAACAATTAACCGCCCTGCAATGCAGGCGTCTGCCTCCATCACCGGCGTCATGCTGCGCCCGCGGGGAGCGACGGATCTTGGGCACTCAAGCAACAGGCTCCATTCGCGCCAGAGCGCTCGCGGTCGTCGGGATGACGGGGGTATGGAGGGTGAGACTGACGCGGGGAGCGACCAGGGAGCAAGTGGCCCGGTCCCGCCAGGGAAGTTCACGCTACTTCTGACCGAAATCCAGCCACACCCGCATCTTGCCCACGTCCACCCGCATGTCGCAGGTTTTGGGAGCGATGTGTCCGAAATAGACAGAGACCTCGGGCTCGGGCTGGGGTAGTTTCCCGCTCTGCATGGGAGCGCGCACCAGGTCCTGTTTGTCGTCATAGGCCAGGTTGGAGCTGACATTCTTGCTGACGATCATGGTCCAGGTATCTTTACCGGGAATGAAATAGAGACGATAGGCGCCCGTGGGAATTTCAACGTTGTTGAGCACGAGGTTAGTCTCGGTGAACAGGTCCATGGGGGAATTCCCTGGCACCCACACCTTGCCGTTGGCGGGCTCGTCGTTCTTGCCGAGTTTCACCGGGTGGTAGCGCACGCTCATCTGTTTGTCATCGGCAAAGGTGCACACCGCGGAGGCGGTATTCAGGGTGGCGTCAGTTTGCGCAAGAACAGGAACCACCGGGAGAATGACCAACAGGATGAGTGTGCACACCATCGGCCAACGCATGGTTCGTCTCCCTATGCAAAGTGTGTACAGCCTGACCGGTTGGAAACAAAACCTGCCCCGGCAAAGATCCGCCGAGGTTCCGCGGAGATCACACAACGGCGACGCTCCCGTTATGCGAGCCTGTTGAGCTTGCGATAATCATCAAACTTTTCGAGAAAGCGATCAATATCTTTCTTCTGCAAATAGTAGGGGGTCGAGAGCCGTAACTTGGAAGGCTCGCCGCCGCGGATGCGGATCTTATGCCGCTTCCACATCCAGTTTTCGAGCTCCATCCGCTGGATGGGAGGAACGTTTACCGTCGCGATCGCGCAGCGCAGCGCGGGATCGGGTGAAGTCCACGACTCGACTCCGCGTTTCCTCATTTCCGCGAGGATGTAGTCGGCCAGGCTGCGGTGGCGGGCCTCAATCCGCGGCATGCCGATCTGGTTCGCCAATTCAATGGCGGCCTTGAGGCCGCCGAGCGCCGGCAGGTTGGACGACCCGATGCGCTGAAAGCGCTCCGCGCGCAGTTTGGGTTCATCCCAACCCTCGGTCGCGATGGTGTTCCACAAGCGGTCGATCACCTCGTCGCGCACATAGAGAAAACCCGAGCCCTTCGGCGCCTGCAGCCATTTGTGTGGGCTGGCGGAATACATATCGCAGTGCAGGCTGGAAATATCGAGCTGCATCATGCCGGGAACGTGAGCCCCATCCACCGCCGACAGAATCCCCTTCGAGCGCGCCAGATCGCACAGGTCCTTCACCGGCAGAACCACTCCTGTGACCGTAGTGATGTGGCTGAAGAACAGGACGCGGGTGTGCGGCGTGATTGCGGCGTCGAAAAGATTCAGCACCTGGGCGACGCTTCCGACGGGCTTCGGCAAGGTCACTTTCTTGACGACGATGCCATAGCGCTTGGCCCGCAGCTGCCAGGGTTGCTCGCCTCCGGGATGCTCCTGGTCCGTCATCAGGACCTCGTCGCCGGGCTTCATATCAATGCCGTTGGCGATGTAGTTGTTGGCTTCGGTGGCGTTGCGCAGCAGGGCAATCTCGTCGCGGCGGCAGCCGAGAAATGCGGCCAGAGGGTCGCGATATTCGTTCCAGGACGCGTATCCCCAGATAGGGTAATCCTCCGGATCCTGCTGATCCATTTTTTCGGTCTGGATGTAGGCGTCGAATATCGCCCGCAAAACCGGAGCTGGACTGGATCCGACGGTGCCGTTATTAAGGTAGACCTCATCCTCGGGAATCAGGAACTGCTTGCGCAGTTCTTCCCAGTACGCATCCTGGTTCTGATCGAAAAGGCGGGAGTCGGGAAGGGCGGCGGGAACTCTTTCCAGTTGCGCGAATAGGGAGCGGGGAAACGCAACTCCGGCGGCCAATGCGGCGGCGCTGGTAAGGAAGCGGCGGCGATCGAACAAACGCACCTCCCGGACAAGAATTGAAACACGCCATGGTACACCCGGGGATGTAATTCAGGGGAAACAGCTTAGGTTCTCCCACCCGCAGAAGGCAACCCGAATCCCGAAATTCCGGTTTCCGGGAGCCGGCAAGGTAACCTCGAGAGGGGATCCTGCGTCCAACTACGAAGAGAAATCCGAGATTTGGTGTTTCCAGCGGGGCTATAATCGGATTAAGGCCCGAGGGTAGGACGGGTTGAGGGAGTGGCTTATGAGAGTCCGCCTGTTGGCATCCTTCGCAGCGCTGCTGCTGTTCCTGACGCTAGTGCCTCTTGGCTTTTCTGCCGACAGCAAGAGCGGCAACAGCACCGACAACACACAATCACAGGCCCCCACCGTTCAGCCGGCCGATCCCGATAAAGTGAAGCACAACGGCGGGAAGGAAGACGTTGACGCTGTCGGCAATCGCAATGTCGGATGCAAAGAGGGCTTCGGCAACTGGTACAGCGTCGAAAAGCAGATTGCCATGGGCAAGGGTTACTCCCAGCAAGTGGAGTCGACCGTAAAGCTCGTCCAGGATCCGGTGGTGACGGAATACGTCAACCGCCTGGGGCAGAACCTGGTACGCAACTCCGATTCGCAGGTGCCGTTCACCATCAAGGTGATTGATTCCGATGAAATCAATGCCTTCGCCCTTCCCGGCGGATTCTTCTATGTGAACTCCGGTTTGATCCTGGCGGCGGATGAGGAAGCGGAACTGGCTGGGGTTATGGCCCACGAGATCGCGCACGTGGCAGCCTGCCATGCAGCCCGCGAGAATACCCGCGGCAACATCATGAGCATGGCAACCATCCCGCTGATCTTTGTCGGCGGCGGCATCGGATATGCCGGCTATGAAGCGGCCAGCCTGGCATTGCCCATGACCTTCCTCAAGTTCTCGCGCAACTTCGAATCGGAAGCCGACTATCTCGGCCTGCAGTATATGTACAAGTCGGGCTATGATCCGGATGCGTTCATCAGCTTCTTTGAAAAGGTGCAGGCCCAGGAGAAGAGGAAGCCGGGCACGCTGGCCAAGGCCTTCTCGACCCACCCGCAAACACCTGATCGGATCGAAAAGTCGCAGGACGAAATTTCCAAGATCCTGCCAGCCAGGTCGCAATACATTGTCACTACTTCTGAGTTCGACGATGTGAAGTCGCGGCTGGCGGCGATTGAGAACCGCCATAAGATTCAGGACCAGAAGGACAACAACAAGCCTAGCCTGCGGCGCACCACGAGCACCGACAAAACCAGCCAGGACGGACAATCCACCTCGGGGGACGATCATCCGACGCTGAAGCGGCGTCCGGACGATCCCAACAACTAGCTCGCACACAGATCGTGCAGTGGACCGGCGGCTTTGGCCGCCGGTTTTGTTTTGCCGGAAACCGATATCTGCTGATTGTCACCTCCAGGGCGTTTGGAGCCTCTCAACAAAAACGTCGCGATCCCGGGAGTCTTCAGCGTTATGAGCCGGGAAGGAGAAATTCGGTGCTTCCTCGTCGACACACAATCGGCTTTGGCTCCGCTATATCCTGTAGTGGAGCCGGCGGATGCCTGGGAGCATCCCGCTCGGATGGGGAACCGGGGCCTCGTGTCGAACGGCCTCGGGGAGTGCGGAGCTCTGTCTGAGGGACCCGCCGACCATCAAGCCGCAGGTGGAGGTGGGCGCCACAGGCTGATCGATTGATACGGGGGGGGCGCGGATGAAACGTGTGTGGGCGCTGATCTATGGAGTCGCGGTCTACCTGTTCTTTCTGGGGACGTCCCTCTATGCCATCGCATTTGTGGGAAACCTGGGAGTTGCTCGATCCATTGACCGCGGTCTCGAATCAGGAACACTGGCGGCGGTGCTGATCGACATGCTGCTGCTAGGAGTGTTCGCCGTTCAGCACAGCGTGATGGCGCGGCCTGGCTTCAAGCGCCAATGGACGCGCCTGGTGTCCTCGCGCCTGGAGCGCAGCACCTACGTGTTGGCTGCCACCCTGGCTCTGGCATTAGTGCTGTGGCAGTGGCGTCCGATCCCGGCGATTGTGTGGAATGTGAGCGGGCACCCCGCCACGGTGCTGCGGATCGCGTTCTGGGCGGGCTGGGTAACTGTGCTGATCGGCACCTTCCTCATTAACCAACTCGAGCTGTTTGGACTGGAGCAGGTGTGGGCATACTTTCGCGGGCGTGAGTTTCACCGTCCATCGCTCCGGACGCCGGCGCTCTACCGCATTGTGCGGCACCCCATTTACCTCGGTTTTTTGATCGCCTTCTGGGCGGCGCCGGTCATGACCGCCGGCCACCTGCTTTGCGCATTTGCTACCACCGGCTATATTCTTCTGGGCATTTACTTCGAGGAGAAGGACCTGCTTGCGGCGTATGGCCAGGCCTACCTGGAATACCGCCGGCGAGTCCCTATGCTGATTCCTTTTCTTCATGGCCCGAGAGCCGCCGAGAGCGGGCAAGGGACAAGCCCCGAACAGCTGCGCGGAATTTCCCAGAAGTCGTGCTCCGTCCTGCGCCGCATGGGTCCCAAAATCCAGTGGGTCGAGAGCTACGTCACAGGCGACAAGGTCTATTGTGTCTACATCGCTGAGGACGAGGCAGCGATCCGGGAACACGCCGAGCAGGGCGGATTTCCCGCCAATCGCATCTCCGAGATCACCAGTGTGATTGATCCGACGACGGGCGAGGTGTAAGGCGTATACAAAAACAAGAAGCCCCGAGCAACTCGCTCGTGGCTTTCGACCGGTCGCGTGCTGAATCTTTTAGGAAGCTTCTTTCGTCGCCAGCGATGCCACCCTGCCCTTGCTCTGCGTCGCGGCATCTATCACCTTCATCTCCTGCCAGTCATAGGGGAATTCTTTTCCGCAATCGAGGCACACGACATAAGTCCCGGTGAGCGAGGCAGCTCCAGTGCGCCGTGCACCGTGACGCACGCTGATGGGGAAGCTGTAACGGTTATGCCAGCAACCAAAGAACTTACTGAACAAATTCGCAATCATCATTCCTCCCGCCACAGGGCACATCGAACACGCCGAGACCTAGGAATTCCGAACTCAACCCTTTAGATTCTGCGACTGTCGAAAAGGTTCGACAATGACATGAATATACAGTTGGTGAATTTTCTTGGTTGTCCCCGCAACTTATTGACGCTCGAGGCGTTACCGGCATTCCCATAGATGGACGGGAGGCGAAAGACCGCCTGCCGTCCTCCTCGGTGCCAGTACCAGGCTACGGGCTTAGGATGGGCTACACGCGCTCGGGACCAGTCTTCTTGCGCGACTGGCACTTCGAGATGATCGCCGAACGAAGGCGGGTACGAAGATCGTCGGGCAGTTCGTAAAGCTGCGAGTCACGATAGATCTCGATCGTCTTCTTGGTCGTGTCGCATACCACGTAGCAGTTGTGGCACCAGGCGAGATGATCTTCCAGCTCGGCTTTGGTGCGGGCGTCAATGGCGCCGTCCAGGTAGTTGGTCAGCTCTTGCAGGAATTCAGAGCATTTCACTGTTTCGCATCTCCGCTCTCACGTTTCCGGAAGTAACGGCTAAGCCGCTCTCGAAGCTGCAGCCGAGCCCGCAACAGCCTCGATTTGACCGCGGGAATGCTCAAGTCAAGCGCATCCGCCGTTTCTTCGGTCGAGAGACCTTCCACATCCCTTAAGACAAACACCGTCCGAAAACTCGGGGGAAGGCCCTGAATTGTGCGAGTCAAGATGTCCCGTAACTCGGCTTGACTGTACTGCTGTTCCGGGTTCGGGCTCCAATCCGCGACTTCACGCGGAAGGGAGTCATCCTCGGTCTTGACGTCTTCGTCCAGTGATACGGTGCGTTCCGGGCGGCGCCGGCGCAGCTTCATCAGCGCCTCGTTCACCGCGATACGCACCAGCCAGGTATAAAACTTCGACTGGCCCTGGAACTGTTGCAGGTTGCCATACGCCTTCAAGAAGGCGTCTTGCACCACGTCTTCGGCATCTTCGCGGTTCTGCGTAATGTGCTGCGCGATGCGAAAAACATTTCGATCGTAACGCCGCACCAACTCTTCGAAGGCTCCGACGTCACCGCCTTTGGCAGCCTGAACCAGGGCCAGCTCATCACTGACCGGCTCACCTACTCTGGGTTGGATGGTACTCATTCTCTGTCCGATGCAACAATTTTCCAGTCTTGGCGCTGAGACGGAAGTAGTATTCTACTTGGTAACCCGTCGCTGCGCGTAATTGTTTTGACGTTCCCCTGCCTGCGCGGTTTGCGCTAAATTCATTTCGTGGCTGCCAAGTGCCTTTCGACCAACGACCAACGGGCCAGCGACGCAACAGATTTAAGTGCCGTATAATCATAGTTTAAGGCAAGCACGCTCCAGGGCTCCATTCGACTGATAATGGTGGACAGGAAACAGCTCAAATCGGTTGTCGAAACGAGCGTTTCGCATGTGCTCGAGAAACATCTTCCGCGCATGCGAGAAGAGCTGGTCGAGCAGGTGTGGGAGCATTTGGAGCCGCAGCTGTCGGCAACCGCTCCCGCTTCACCCGGCGCAGACGTTGGCGCGGCTGATTTGCTGAAGGCCGTCTCCGCCATCCACGCCGGCGCCACGCAGAAAGAAATACTTCGCGGGCTTCTCGACGGCGCCGTTCGCTACAGCGCGAGAGCAGCGCTGTTTGTGGTTAAAGGTAGTACCGCCACGGGCTGGGAGGGGCGCGGTTTTTCCAACAACGACGCGGTGAAGAACTTCGCGCTCGATGTCGCAAGGGGCGTGCCCGCGCGCGTGTTGCAGTCCCAGATGACCTTTACCGGGACCTCGGCGGACATGGACGAGCAGTTCGTCGCCCAGCATCGCGCGCCCTCCGACGACCGCATCATCGTTCTTCCGCTCTTGCTAAAGGACAAGGTTGCGGCGCTGATCTATGCCGATGCGGGGGCGTCCGGCAGACCCACCGACGACGCCTCACTGGAAGTGCTGTTAACCACAACCGGCGCCTGGCTGGAGGTGGTTTCGCTGCGCAAGCAATCGCAGAAAGAGGGCGGCGCGGAGGCAGTGGCTGAGCGCGCCGAAGGCGCGCCCGTGCCGGTGCAAACAGTTTCCTCGTATTCCGATCCTTTTGCCGGCCATACGCCCACGCATTCCATGAAAGTGCCCTCACCGGCTCCGGCATCAGAGCCGGAGCCCGAACCGATGACCGCTTCGGCGGCGGCGGCCGCCCCGGCAGCCGCCAGGGATGCGTTTTCGCACCTTTCGCCCGAAGACGCCGACACCCACCGCAAGGCGCAGCGTTTTGCCCGGCTGCTGGTGGACGAAATCAAGCTCTACAACCAGGCCAAGGTGGCCGAGGGACGAAAGCACAAGGACCTCTACGACCGGCTGAAGGAAGATATCGATAAGAGCCGCTCCACCTACAGCAAACGTTACGGCAATACTGCCGCCGCCAGCGCCGACTACTTCAACGCGGAACTGGTACGTAGTCTGGCGGAGGATGACAGTTCACTCATGGGCGCCAACTTTCGGCGATAATAAGCAGAGTGGTTTCACTTCGTCGACAATTCATCCGGTTTCTGAGTGCCACACTGGTGGGCGTCAGCGGGCTCTGCCTCCCTCGGCCTGCTGTTTCCGACACCGCTTCCACGACCAATAAGCCTTCCACCAGCAGGTCCACCACCGGCCAGAAAGCGAGCGCCGCCCGGCGGAGGAGGACATCTCCGCGATTGCGCCGCATGCACCAGGCGTTTGTTGCCTCGGCCACGTTGAAGCCGATGGCCCGCCAGCTTCTGCAGGATCGCACTCCCGCGGCTTACGCCGGGGTTGAAACCTACGCCAACCGTCATGCGAAAGAGGATGCGGGGTCGTTGGCCTGGCTGGTGCTGGGCTACGCCCACACGCTCGACCACGACTTCCCGAAGGCGATCGATGCGTTCAGTCGCGCCAAGCTGCACGCCGGAGACCTGGGCGACTACGTCAATTTCTACCTTGGCAACGCGTACTTCCAGGCAGGCAGGACGGCGGAAGCCGTAGCCACTCTGGGCGAGTTCGAAAAAAACTATCCCGAATCTCTGCTCATTCGCGACGTTCACATCCTTTACGCGAACGCGCTGATCAGCGACGGCCGGTCGCAGGAGGCGATCGATGCTCTCGAGAAGGATCGGCAGCCGACGCGTGTGGACGTCGAACTGGCTCTGGGCAAGGCGTACGAAGCGGCGGGACAGAATGCGAAAGCAGTCCCGATTTTTCGCAACATCTACTACAACATGCCGCTGAGCGGCGAAGCCGCGCAGGCCGACGCCGAACTGAAGAAGCCGGCGATGGCCGGGGCCGTGCCTCCTCCTTCTGCCGCCGAACGGCACACGCGCGCCGACCTGCTGGCCAAGGGAAAACGCTATGGCGACGCAGGCAATGAGTACCATGACCTGGTGGATGAGGTGGGCCCCGCGGATCGCCCCGAAATTCAGCTGGCTCTGGCGGCAAATCTGCGGAAAAGCGGCCAGGGCAAGGAAGCGAAGAAGGTTCTGGAGTCGATGCCGAACGGCCCGGCCGACGTGAACGCCGGGCGGCTGTTCAACCTGGGGGAGATCGCGCGCGCCGCCGACAACGATGACGAATTCTTCCGCTATCTCGACCAGCTGCGCCAGGCGTATCCCACTTCGCCGTGGCTGGAGCAGTCGCTGCTTTCGGCAGGGAACATCTACCTGCTGCGGCGGGATTACGATCACGCCATCGATTCCTACCGCGAGCTCGAGCAGCGTTTCCCCAATGGAACGCATTCGTCGTATGCGCACTGGAAGGCCACCTGGCTCGGCTTGCGGCAGGGAAGAGCGGCCGACGCCAAAGCAGGATTTGAACGTCAGGTCAGCCTCTATCCCGACTCCGCGGAAATCCCGGCGGCGCTCTATTGGCGAGGCCGCCTGGCGGAGGAAGACGGCGACTCCGCAACGGCGCGGGCGTATTACCTGAAGGTCTCGGCGCGATTCAGGAACTACTACTACGGAGAGCTCGCGCGGCAGCAGTTGAAGAACCTTAAACCGGACGCCGATCCTCCCCACCTGGCCTTGCTCGATCGGGTGCCTCCCTTGAACACCGGCGGCAAGGTAACTCAGGATCCCGTGCCCGAGGACAACCTGCGAGTGCAGAAAGCGCACCTGCTCGAAAACGGCGCGCTGCTGGATTTCGCGGTGAAGGAACTGCAGGCAGCGGCGGCGGAAGACAAGGGCAACTGGCTCGCGCCGGAGATCGCCCGCATGTTCCAGGATGCGGGACGCTATGACATGGCGGTGGAGACGCTCAAGCGTGCCGTCCCCAACTACTTCGCCGTCGACCTTCCCAGCCTTCCGCGCGCCTACTGGGAGGCGCTCTTCCCCAAACCCTATTGGACGGAGCTGAAGCGTTACTCGTCGGATAATGCGCTCGATCCCTACCTAGTCGCCTCGCTGATCCGCCAGGAATCAGAATTCAACCCCAACGCGGTATCGAAGAAAGATGCGGTGGGGCTCATGCAGCTGCTGCCCAAGGTCGGCCGGGGAGTGGCCAGGCAGGAAAAACTCAAGCACTTCTCCACCCAGCAGCTGTTTACGCCGTCGGTAAACATGCAACTCGGGACTCGCTACTTCCGCAGCATGGTCGACAAGTTCGGCGCCTTCGAATACGCGCTGGCTGCTTACAATGCCGGCTCCGACCGGGTGGAGGACTGGATGAGCCAGGGCAAGTATCGCGATGTGCCGGAGTTCGTCGAATCCATTCCCTTTACCGAAACCCGGGAGTACGTGCAGGCCATTGTGCGCAATGCCAATGTCTACAAGCAGCTTTACGGAACTCCCTGAGCGCGGCTCCTGACATAACACTTCTCGCCTATTCGTTTCCGGCCGCTTTTCTTTGAGGATCGTTCACTCGCTCGATCCGGGCGAGTACAATGATGATCTGCCTACCAGCCACTTCTCGTGGAAGATCTGGCCACAATTTTTCTGAAGGAGGAAATCCATGGCAGTCAGACCCGTTCCCGAAGGCTTTCACACCGTCACTCCATCGCTGGTTGTGCAAAACGCGGCAAAGGCCATTGACTTCTACAAGCAGGCACTGGGCGCCGAGGAAGTCATGCGCATGGCGACCCCGGACGGCAAAATCGCACATGCGGAGTTGAAGATCGGGGATTCCATCATCTTCCTCTCCGATGAATTCCCCAATATGGGCACCTGCAAATCACCGCAAACCCTGGGCGGGTGCAGCAGCACGCTGAATTTATATGTAAAGGACGTAGATTCCCTGTTCCAACGCGCAATCTCAGCGGGGGGAAAGGCCACGATGCCGGTAGCAGACATGTTCTGGGGCGACCGCTATGGCACTTTCACCGATCCTTTCGGCTGTGCCTGGGGCATTTCAACGCACAAGGTGGATCTCAGCCCGCAGGAAATGGACAAGCGGGCGAAAGACTTCTACGCCAGCATGGCGCAAAAGAAGACCGCTTGAGCTGATCCGAGGCCATCCCGAAGGCCGGCGCCTACGAGCCGGCCTCGGGATGACATTCGAGAAGCGGATCTCCCTTACGGCCAGATGCCGCGACTGCGGGTGGCGGTGGCGACGCGGTCGATCGCCAGGATGTACGCTCCAGTGCGAAGGTCGACATCATGTTTCTTCGCCATGGCGTGTACATCGTTGAACGACTTCACCATGACCCGTTCCAGGCGACGGTTGACATCGTCTTCGTCCCAAAACAGCTCCTGCAGATCCTGCACCCATTCGAAATAGGAGACGGTCACGCCACCCGCGTTCGCCAGGATATCGGGAATGACCATGACTCCGCGCCCATGGAGCGCCTGGTCGGCGTCAGGGGTGGTGGGACCGTTGGCCGCCTCGGCAATGATGCGGGCCTGGATCACATCCACGTTTTCCAGCGTGATCTGGTTTTCGAGCGCTGCGGGAACGAGGATGTCGCAGGGCAGCGCCAGCAGAGCGTCGTTGGTAATGGGTTCGGACCCGGCGAAACCCGTGACCGATCCGGTCTTCGCCTTGTGCGCAACGAGCGCGGCGACGTCAAGCCCCTGGCGATTCACGATGCAGCCGCGGGTATCGCTGACAGCGATAATGACCGCGCCTTGGTGGGCGAGAAGTTCGGCAGCGATCCCGCCCGCGTTGCCAAATCCCTGAATCACAACGGTCGCGCCCTTCAGCTTGATACCGAGGGTTTCGCAGGCGGAACGAATCACAAACAGGCAGCCGCGCGCGGTGGCCTCGTTGCGTCCAAACGATCCGCCCAGGTACGTCGGCTTGCCCGTCACCACTCCAGGAGAACAGTTGCCGTGGGTCATGCTGTAGGTGTCCATGATCCAGGCCATGGTCTGCGAGTCGGTATAAACGTCGGGCGCGGGGATATCCCGGTCCGGGCCGATGATGGGAGAGATCTCATAGGCGTAGCGGCGGGTCAGGCGCTCCAGTTCATTCTTGGACAGATGATGGGGATCGCAGACGATTCCGCCTTTGGCGCCGCCAAAAGGAATATTCACGATGGCGCACTTCCACGTCATCCAGGACGCCAGGGCCCTCACTTCGTCGATGGTCACAGCCGGGTGATAACGGATTCCGCCCTTGCAGGGGCCGCGCGCATTCGAGTGCTGCACGCGAAAAGCGTCGAAGACCCGAATGGTGCCGTCATCCATTTTGACCGGCAGGGAGAGTGAGAGTGCGCGGCGGGGCCGGCGCAGCACTTCCCTCAGTCCTGGCTCCAGGCCGCACTTCTCCGCGGCAGTATCGAACTGGCGCATGGCGATATGGAAAGGGTTAAGTTCTTCCGTACTCCGAATGGGGATGGGAACCCGGGCAGTGGCCATCGCGATCCTCCTTTAAGGAAAGAAAAAAATCAGGCCGCGCTATCGTCAATTTCCATGTCGAGCAAACGTAATTCTTCTCCGCCTCGCATTTCGGTGTGGGGATGTCCGCACCGGGCACAGGGACAGTCGCTGTTGGCGGCTTCAAAGTCGCAGCCACAGAGTTGACAGTGATGCCGTACGGGCAGGACCTTCACCAACAATTGGGCGCGCTCGGCGACGGTGCCGCGGGAAACATCGCGGAAGACGTCGCGCAGGCGGTCGATGTCGATGACGCGCCGACCCCCGACGACCAAGTGAACGGCGAGAACGCGGCGTGCCGACACGCGGTAGGCCTGCTGATCCAGAATCGCCAGCACTTGATTTGCGACTTCACGCTCGTCCATGTCCCACCTCGAATCGGTGGACGGAATGACAGGGCCCCCGTGCGGCAGCAAGGAGGGCGGGCGCCCGGCCTCACCCTTCAGGCGTCCCGGCGCAAGTTATACACCCGGAGGCGGAGGGAAAGTCAACCTCGCGGTTTTAAGGCCTGGACCCCTCAGGGGCGGCAGGTTTGGTGAACAGAATCTCGAAGACCAGCAAGCCGGCGCCGATCACGATCGCGCTGTCAGCGACGTTAAACGCGGGCCATTGATATTGGCCGATATAGAAGAGAAGAAAGTCCACTACCTTGCCGCTCAGCAGACGGTCCCACAAGTTGCCCAGCGCGCCGCCGAGAATCAACGACAGGCCCACGCCGGTGGTAGACATGGTGTGGCTGTTGCGCCAGAGCAGGGCAGAGACGATCACCAGGGCGACAATCGAGAACATCACCAGCATGTAGATCTTCCACTGCGCCGGGGAGTCGGCAAACAGGCCGAAAGCGGCTCCGCGGTTCTCGACGTGGGTAATGCGAAAGAAGCTGGGGATGACCTGGATGCTGCCATGCAGGGCGATGTTTCTCTCGATGACCCATTTCGTCGCCCGGTCGAGCGCGAGCACGAAGAAGGCAATCAGGAAGTGAAATTTACGCATGCTATGAAGATCAATCATCAAACCTATTAGATCCGAAGCCCGAGGCTTCGGGTGCCCTTCCTTAACCGGCCGCAGCCGCTCCTTCCAGCCCCTTCAACACCGGGCTGCAGCGCTCACACACGGTCGGATAGTTTCGGTCTTCCCCCACACGCGAGGAATAGTTCCAGCAGCGCTCGCACTTCTGGCCCGGCGCCTTGCTGACCTGGACCGTCACCCCGCTGGTACCATTCCCCGAGGCTCCCTTTTCGAGTAGGACAGAGGAAACGATAAACAGATAGCGCAACTGGTCGAGGTAGCGGGACAACAGTGAATGTGCGGGATCGGCCGCGGTGAGCGTGACCTGGGCTTCGAGCCCGCCGCCGATCAGCTTCCGGTTGCGCGCTTCTTCGAGGGCCTTCAGGACGTCATCGCGAACCGCGCGCAGCGCCTTCCAGTCATCCTGCTGCCTGGGATCGTCCACGACACCCCCGGCGCCAAGAATTTCCTCCGCGGAGGGGAACCTGGTCAGATGCACGCTTTCCAGCCGGCCTTCGACCGAAGGCAGAGACGACCAGACCTCCTCGCAGGTGAACGTCATGATGGGTGCGAGCAGGCGCACCAACGCCTCGCCGATGCGCCATATGGCCGTCTGCGCGGCGCGGCGTCCGGGCGAGTTCGGCGCGGAAGTGTAGAGCCGGTCTTTGAGCACGTCGAAATAAAACGCACTCAGGTCCACCACGCAGAAATGATTCACCCGGTGGTAGATCTTGTGAAACGCGAGCTGGTCATACCAACCCCTGACTTCAGCCGCCAGGGCAGCTGTCTGACGCAACATGTACTGGTCGAGCTGCGACATATTCTCAAAGGCCACCGCATCGCGGGCCGGATCGAAATCGTAGAGGTTTCCCAGCACATAGCGGAAGGCGGAGTTGCGGATCTTGCGGTAATTCTCCGCCACCCGCTGCATCAAGTGCTCCGAGCAGGCGACGTCTTCGCGGAAGTCCACCGACGCCACCCACAGGCGGACGATCTCGCCGCCCATGCGGTTCGCGATGTCCACCGGGTCGACGTTGTTGCCGAGCGACTTCGACATGGCGCGGCCCTGCTCATCGAGTGTCCAGCCGTTGGTCGAAACCATGGCGTAAGGCGCGCTGCCGCGCGTACCCATCGCGCACAGCAGGGAGGAATGGAACCATCCCCGGTACTGGTCGCCGCCCTCGAGATACAGGTCGGAAGGCCAGCGATAGCCGTTTTCGGCCTGGACCGCGAGATAGCTGGAGCCGGACTCGAACCAGACATCGATGATGTCGGTCTCCTTCCCGAACTTGGCCCCGCCGCAGTGCGGACAGGGAATCCCGGCAGGCAGGATCGCGTCGGCCTGTGATGTGTACCACGCATCGGCTCCGGCTGTGGCGAACAGTTCCACGACTTTCCTGCTGATCGCGGGATCGTTCAGAGGCTTGCCGCACTTTTCGCAAAGGAAGACCGCGATCGGCACCCCCCACACCCGCTGCCGCGAGATACACCAGTCCGGGCGCGTGGCCATCATGTTCGCGATGCGCTCCTCCCCCCAGGCCGGATCCCACTTCACTTTCCTGATTTCCTCCAGAGTGCGGCTGCGCAGGGTTCCGCCTCCTGCCATGGGCGCTTCCATGGAGATGAACCACTGCTCGGTGGCGCGGAAGATGATGGGATTGTGGCAACGCCAGCAGTGCGGATAGGAGTGCTCTATCTTCTCCGCATGCATCAGCACTCCCCGCTCGTTCAGCAATTGGACAATCGGCGCGTTGGCGTCGAAGACTTTCAGGCCGTCGTACTCCGGCAGCCCATTGTGCAGGCGGCCGGCCGCGTCGACATTCGAGATGGCGTCCAGTTTGTACTTGAGCCCGGTGTTAAAGTCATCGGCGCCGTGCGCGGGAGCCGTGTGCACCACGCCGGTACCCTGGTCCATGGTGACGTAATCCGCTAATACTCCCAGGATGACGCGATTAAGAAAGGGATGGGCGAACTTTGCGAACTCCAGCTTCTTCCCGGTGAATTTCGTGATGCTACGCGGCGTTTCAAGCCCTACTTTTTCGCTGAACTCCTTCGCCAGCTTCTCCGCGACGATGTACACCTCGCCCGCCGACTCGAGAGCGACGTACTCCTCCTGGGGATGGAAGGCCACCGCCATGGAAGCGGGAAGCGTCCACGGCGTGGTGGTCCAGATGATGGTAAAGACTTTCTTCCCGGCGAGACCGGAATCAATTTTCGCCGGATCGTCGGTCAAGGCGTACTTTACCCAGATCGCCGGGCTGCTGTGGTTTTCGTACTCCACTTCGGCTTCCGCCAGTGCAGTCCGGTCGTGAATGCACCAGTAAACCGAGCGCAGTCCTTTGTAGACAAAATTCTTCTCAAAAAACGCATAAAACGTCTCAAGAACCACCGCCTCGTAGGGCGGAGCCATGGTGGAGTACGGCTTCTCCCAGCGGCCGAACACGCCGATGCGTTTAAACTGCTCGCGCTGCAGGTCAAGGTACTTTTCCGCGTACTTCCGGCATTCCCGGCGGACGTCGAGCGGCTTCATCTGCAATTTCTTGCCGCCCAGCTGCTGATCGACCTTGATTTCGATTGGCAGGCCGTGGCAGTCCCATCCCGGGACGTAGGGGGCATCCAGGCCCGCCATGGTCCTCGACTTGACGATAAAGTCCTTCAGGCTCTTGTTCAGGGCGTGCCCCAGGTGCAGCGGCCCATTGGCGTAGGGGGGACCATCGTGAAGAATGTAGACTGGAGCCCCGGCGCGGGCCTCCCGGATGCGCTCGTAGATCCGCATCTGCTCCCATCGGGCCAGCATCCTGGGCTCGTTCGCGGGCAAGTTGGCCTTCATGGGGAAGTCGGTTTTGGGTAGATTGATGGTGGCCTTGAGCTCCAGCGGCACGCGGGTGGATTCTCCAAATAGTTGATTTGTCTCATTATAGGGAAGCGCGCCGGGGAACGTCCATCGGCGGGCCGGACGTCGACAAAGCTGGTGCGGGGCCGGAAAAGCCTTGTCGAAAAAAGGGCAAAAACGTGTACAATTTTCCTCAAGTTACGTTGGCCGGCTGAACGCATCTAATGGCATGAGTCCGTGGGTGAAACCGCCGTTACCGTTGGGAACGAGCGTGCCCTAAGAATCATCCGCTGAGGTGGAAAAAAGCAACTTGGCAGGCCGGGTGCTCATCCAGCTAAAAATACGATCTTCAGGTGCAACCGCCTGAAGAGATGAGTTGATTCGGTTGACTATGGCGACTGGCGACATCAATCCCCGCATAAACCCCGCTTCCGAGCCGGAACTTGATTTTCTGCTCTCGAAGAGCACGTTTGAAGAGCCGCTTTGGAAGTCCCTGTTTCGTAACCTCGATGACTTTCTGTTCCCCAAAAAGCAACCACCGCTGGTTCTGACATCCAAGCCGGTCCCGGTCAAGGATATCTGGGGTTTCTACGACTACAAGAAGAACGGGGTACTGGGGTCGACGGTGCTGCACGTGGTGGCGCTCGCGGTGATCATCGGAGGAACGATCCTGGCAGGAAAGATGGTGAAGGCCGTGGTGAAACCGCAGGAGACGGTGACACTGGTGGCGCCGGACGATATTCCGGCCCTGCCGCCTTCAAAGACCCAGGCCGGTGGCGGTGGTGGCGGCGGAGATCGCGACAAACTGCAGGCGCCGAAAGGGAAGCTGCCAAAGTTCTCCATGGAGCAGATCACGCCTCCAGCGGTGGTCGTGCGCAATCAGAATCCCAAACTGGCCGTGGAACCCACAGTGGTCATTCCTCCTGAGATCAAGCTGGCGCAATCGAACCTCCCCAACCTGGGTGATCCCATGTCACATCTGCCTTCCGGTCCGCCGTCGAACGGAACAGGATCTGGTGGCGGCATTGGTTCGGGCAATGGCGGTGGCGTGGGTTCGGGTGAAGGGCCGGGCGTTGGCCCGGGCCGTGGTGGTGGTATCGGCGGCGGCGTGTTCAAGGTCGGTGGTGGAGTTTCGGCTCCACGCGCGGTCTTCACGCCCGACCCCGAGTACTCGGAAGAAGCACGCAAAGCAAAGTTTCAGGGTACCTGCGTATTGTGGCTGGTGGTTGGGCCCGATGGCCATCCCCGCGACATCCGCGTGGCCCGTACCCTGGGTCTTGGATTGGACGAGAAAGCTATCGAAGCTGTGAAGCAGTGGAAATTCGAGCCGGCGATGAAAGACGGCAAACCCGTCGCGGTGATGATCAACGTGGAAGTCAGCTTCCGGTTGTATTGATCCAGAACAATTTTGCCGATCGAACGGCTGCCATCATCGCAGCCGTTTTTTGGGTGCCCGCGCGCTTACTCTTTCAGGTCCACATGCTGTACGTCATCGATCGGGTGACCCAGGAACCGGGTTCCCAGCCGTCGGAACTTTTCTACTGAGTCGGTGGCGAAGAACTTGAGGCGTGTGTTGCGCCGATGCTCCTCGCCGGCAGCCGTCTCGAGAGGTGCAATCGCCAGGCGCTCGCGCACCACGTGCGCGGTCGATTCAGCCGAGTCCACAATCGTGACATGTGGAGGCGCCACGCGCCGCAGCACGGGTTTCAGCAGCGGATAGTGGGTGCAGCCCAGTACCAGCACATCCGCCAAATGAAATCCGTCGCCGAAGGCTTCCTGCAGGTAGATGCGGGCGACCTGTTCGGTGACCGGATGCTCGATCCATCCTTCTTCGACCAGCGGCACAAGCAGCGGACAAGCTTTCTCCCGCGCCTCCACGCCGCGGAACTCCAGCGCCTTCAGATAGGCGTGGCTGCTGACCGTGGCCTCGGTGGCGATCACCACCACTTTGCGTTTCTCACTGGCCGCCGCAGCACGCTCTGCCCCGGGTTTGACGACGCCTTCCACCGGCACGCGACTGGCGCATTGAATTTGCGGGAGCGCCAGGGCGGTCGCGGTGTTGCAGGCAATCACCAGCATCTCCGCGCTGTGGTTCTGCAAGAAATCAACCGCGCCCACCGCGTACCTGGCGACAGTCTCGGCGGATTTCGACCCGTAGGGCAGCCGGGCCGTGTCTCCGAAGTAAAGATAATCCGCGTTGGGAATGAGGGCGACAAGCTCTTTCAGAACCGTAAGGCCGCCGAAGCCAGAGTCGAAAACGCCGATCGTAGGTCTATGCATAATTTCCAGAGGGCCATCGGACCGCAAGATGCCTAGATGATCGCACGAAAATAGTGGATCACTGTTGCAGCATGAAGAATATTACCGGCGTCATTGATTCCGCCAGGGAAGGTTGTAACCGCGATCGGATAATTGATGGTCGAAAACACACCTCGATGAAGCAAGTGTCCGTTGTAGTTGGCTCCCCCCTAAGTCGCATAGCTGCCGACTATGTCGTTAGGGTTGTTAATCGATTGCGGCTTACTGTTTCGCCAGCAAACAAACTCGTGAGGGCAGGTTCAGTTCGTCAAGATTGCGAATCGTGGCAACCGAAGAGGGATAGGCATCCCAATTCTCGACTCGCTCACGGAGAATCTTGATACTCTTCAGCATGGTCGTCGGTCTGTTTGTGATCAGATCAGCAACAGCGTATCACTGGTTTGGGGGCCTAACCCTGCAAACAGGCGATGTCGCAATCTTGCGCCTTCTCTTCGCCTTTTTGAAGGTCGGTGAGTGCAATGGGGATCTTTCAACAAGTGACCTACCCCCGGACGGCAGAACAAAGCTACACTCATGACAAATGCGCGTACCGCGATTAGCTAGTTGGCTATGGATTCTGTTGGTCCTGTTCAGCATCTCGCCTGTTCTGGCCAATGATACCGTTGACGCCGCTGTGAATCGCCTGTCAACTGTCGAACGGTTTGCATTCGGCGGGGTCGGCTATACAGGCGTAATCTCTAAGGGCGAGACCGATTTTAAGTTAGTGCTTGCGCAGCGCAAGCCAACCGCACTAAACGCCTTTGAAAAGTTGTACGCAGTCGGTAACCCGCAAGGCAAATCCTATGCGCTCTCTGGCCTGAAGAAGCTGGCACCCGAGCGGTTCACAGAACTAACGGCAACATTGGGAAAGTCAACTGAAGAGGTCGAGGTCATACGCGGCTGCATCGTTTCCCATGAGCTACTCCCTGAGGTAGCGAAACAGATCGGTCAAGGAAAGTTCGGATTCTGAGGACAACTGTCGAGAACGGGCCGATGGCGCAAGTTTGCGCTGTCTGTTCGCCGCTGCGTCGAGGGATTTTGAGCGTCATGGCGATGTTAGTGCGCCGGGATAAACCGGCATGAAGTAGAAGATGAAAGAGCTTTACGAGGAAGGCCTAGCGAGCCACCTCGGCCTCGAGTCTTGCGCGAGCCCTATCGTGAGGTAGGCCGCGAAGCGTAGACAGAGGGTAGGTGGGG
>DATFTE010000142.1:0-5851 GCA_035262225.1 Terriglobales bacterium | reverse complement strand
AATCAAAAACCAGCCCGACGGGATAGCTCAACATAGCGTTCCTGGCCAGGCCGCCGTCGCCGCTGTAGCCGGAGATACCGGTCCCGGCAAACGTGGTGATCACTCCATGGCTCACCTTGCGGATGCGGTGATTCTCCGCGTCGGTGATGTAAGTGTTGCCGCTCGAATCCTGCACGACAAAGCGGGGATAGGCGAGCGCCGCTGCAAGCGGGGACCCGCCATCCCCGACATAGCCTCCTGCCGTGGTGGTCACGACTTGCGCCGGTACGACGGAAACTGAAAGAAGGATCAGCACGACCGCGAGACACAAATGCGCACAAAGCCAACGAAGTGACGTCATAGAACATCCTCCTGGAACCGGACTTAGTCCGGTTACCCAAAAAATTTTGGGACCGAGAAATTCGATAGGGCCGTGGGTTTTCAGGGGGAAGCGTCGGCGCGATGACCGGCCGGTGGCATGCCGGCATGGCGCGTCCGAAGAAACAGAGGAACGATACACGACAAATCGGACTTAGTGAAGCGATTTTGGCCGGAATTCAAGAAGTGTCCGCCCTTGCAGCGCATTCGCCAGGGACTATGGTTTAGGGACCGATGGCTCGTACCAGCCTGCTAACCCCGTAAACCCTTCGGGGTCGGGTGGGCGGCACATTTGGTCCAGTAGAATGGCACGGTGAGCGATGTTGTCCGCATTGGGATCCTGGGCGACTTCAACCTTGACGCCCGCTCCCATCACGCCACCAACGACGCGCTGCAGCACGCGGCGGCCAAGCTCGGAATCAAGCTGGAGTCGCAGTGGCTGCCTACGCCTACGCTGCTCTATGCCGACGCGCAGAAGACCCTTGAAGGCTTCGACGGACTGTGGGCCGCGCCCGGCAGTCCGTACCAGAGCATGGAAGGCATGCTGAAGGGCATTGAATTCGCCCGGCTGCGCGACTGGCCGTTTCTTGGCACCTGCGGCGGATTTCAATACGCGCTGATCGAATGCGCGCGCAACGTGCTGAACATGATAGACGCCGACACTGCGGAGAACAATTCGGGATCGAAGAACATCATCATCTATCCCGTGGCCTGCGCCGTGCCCGATCGGAAAAAAGGCATGCCCAAGTTGTCGGGTGTGGTGCCCGAGATCCGTTTGCGCCCGGGATCGTATCTGCAGAGCTTCTACGGGAAAGACAAGGTCAAGGAGGAGTTCTTCTGCGACTTCGAAGTCAATCCCGAGTATGAGTGGGCGGCGATCGAGGCCGGGTTCCCTGTGGCGGCGCGAGGCGCGAAGGGCGAGATCCGCGCCATCGAATCGCCCACGCACCGGTTCTTCATCGCAACTCTCTATCAGCCGCAACTCAGTTCCCGGAAAGGCCACCCGCATCCGCTGGTGATGGCCTTTGTGCAGAGCGCTGCGGATTGGGGCCGGAAGAAGCTCGACGACAGTGTGCTGGAGTAGAACGGGCTTTAGGCGTTAAGCCTTAGGCAGCGCATCTTATGTAGAGACGCAGCCGACCTGCGCCTCTACAGCGCTCACACCTGCTTGATAAATTTCAGCGACAGGGAATTCATGCAGTAGCGCAGGCCGGTGGGCCTGGGGCCGTCGTCGAAGACGTGTCCCAAGTGCGCGTCGCACAGCGTGCAGGAGACCGCGGTGCGCGTCATGGCGAGGCCGTTGTCGGTGCTGTTGGTCACGTTTTCAGGAGCAATGGGCTGCCAGAAGCTGGGCCAGCCAGTGCCTGAATCGAACTTGGTGTCGGAGCTGAATAAGGCGTTGTCGCAGCAGATGCAGCGGTACAAGCCCTTGTCGTGCAGGTTCCAGTATTTTCCCGAGTAAGCGAACTCGGTGTCGGCGCGGCGGGTGATGTCGAACTGGTTCGCCGTGAGCTGCTTGCGCCATTCGTCGTCGGTCTTGACGATTTTGGGCACATGCACAGTTTTGAGTTTCTTGCCGTCGTCGGAGAACTGGACGATCGTGACTTCTTTGGGAGTTTGTGCGGCCGAGGCGGCACTGGCTTTGAGGAAGTGAGGACGGCGCAGCGACCATAACATGGCACCGCCGAGGGCGAAGGCGCAGACGATCAGGAAGCTGCGGCGTTGAACAGGGCTTGCGTTATTTTCCATCTCGGGTGTGAACATGAGCAGTACCTCGGGCGCCAGCGCGAACTCATCAGCATGTTGTCCGCGGAGCTGAAGCATAGCGCCACGCAAGATCGGTCCCTCCTCCCGCTCGCGACTGGACAGGCGAGGCGGCTATCCCTGCCTGGTCGTTCACCGGTTCCGGGCCATGGCTGAGGCGTCAGTTGTGGCGTACAGGTCGGGGAACTCGGTCTTCAGGTGCGCAACTTTGGGCGCATCGTTAAAGTAAATGTACGGGCTGTCAGGATGCCGGGCCGCGTAATCCTGATGATAGTCCTCAGCCGGGTAAAAACCCTTGAGGGGTACAACCTGAGTCACAATCTTGTGGGGAAAGACTTTGGCTTTATCCAGTTGCGTGATGTAGGCTTCGGCGATCTTCTTCTGCTCGTCGCTGGTGTAGGAAATCATGGAGCGGTATTGCGTGCCCTCATCCGGCCCTTGGCGATTGAGTTCGGTGGGATCGTGTGCCACCGAGAAAAAAACGCGCAACAGCTGGCCGTAGGTGATCTGTGAGGGATCGTAGAGGATCTCGACCGATTCGGCGTGCCCAGTCTGCCCGGTGCTGACCGTTTCGTAGTTCGCTGTCTTGGCCGACCCGCCGGCGTAGCCCGAGGTGACGCGGATCACGCCCTTCACGTGGGCAAAGACCGCCTGGATTCCCCAGAAGCATCCGCCTGAAACTACAGCCGTTTGCTCCCCCCTGGCGGGGGCCAGAGCGGCGTTCTGGGCGGGAGCTGGAATCGAGGCGGGGTTATCTTTGGCGCCTGCGAACAGCGCACATGAAAGCAGAAGGGACGAAACCGTTGCAATTCGGGGCCAGGAATTCATGATGATCCCCTTCTCGGAAGATACGGAGCCTGTACCAAATTGGATTGCCGAGGGCAGCGGAAGTTACCGTTGAGGGCCCTCCCTTGTATATACTTAGTGATACATACAATTGCCAGGAGTACCCAGCATGCCTGTGGTCGCAGTCGTTAAGTGGGGCAATAGCTTAGCGGTCCGTATTCCCAAGGCGGTGGCGGAGGATGCGGGATTGCGGGAAGGCGATGCCTTGACGATCGAAGCCGGCTTGGGGCAAATCGAATTGCTCAGGACCGAACGCATTCCAACCTTGAAAGACCTGGTGGCGCGGATCACGCCCGAGAATCGTTATGACGAGATGCCCTCTGGGGCGGAGTGGGTAAAGGAAGCAGGGGAATGGTAACGGCTTACGTTCCCGAGGCCGGCGACCTGATCTGGATTGATTTCGATCCGCAAGCGGGCCGCGAGCAGGGGAATCGGCGCCCCGCGCTGGTGCTTACCGATCAGGCGTACAACCGCGCCACTGGTCTGGCGGTGGTGTGCCCGATCACCGGCCGGAAGAAGCCGTATCCTTTCGCGCTTCCGGTGACGATTGACCGAGCGGAGGGCGTCGCTTTAGTGGATCATCTCCAGAGCCTCGACTGGGCGGCGCGCAAGGCGGAGTTGCAGTCGCAGGCAGAACCGGCTCTGTTGGAAAAGGTTCGCGGATACCTGGCGGTGCTGTTGGGCCTTCGCTAGAAGCGGCGCTGTGGTCCAACTCCTTTGGTGACATTTTTCGAGAGTGGAGATGGTGGGATAAGGGTTTGATTCAAGCAGGGGGCCAGCAATGGTGAAAGGTCGAGGGGCGTGGTTGGTTCTGGCGTTATCTCTTGTTTTCCTTCCGTGCGCTCTGGCGCAGCAGAAAGGGGCGAGCACCGAGCGCTCGCTCTTTGATGCGGTGAACCGCGAGCGACGGCAGCAGGGTTTGCCGGCACTCAAATGGGATGATGCACTGGCGGGCGCGGCGCACAAGCATGCGGTGCAGATGGCGGAGCAGAATTCGCTCTCCCACCAGTTCGCTGGAGAAGCGAGTCTCCCGGCGCGGGTGGCCCAGGCGGGAGTGCGCCATTCCTGGCTGGCGGAGAACATCGCCCAGGGCACGAGTGCGGGCGACATTCACGAGCAATTCATGAAGTCTACCGCTCACCGGGGAAACATTCTCGATTCCGACATGGATGCGGTGGGGATTGGTGTGGCGCAGGCGGACGGGAAGTGGTTTGCGGTGGAGGATTTCTGCAAGACGAAATAAGTTAGGCGGAGAAACCGCCCGGCGCGTTCAGTCGCTATCAGTCACGCTGCAGGCCATCGGTCCGCTGTTCACGTTTGCCGCCCCGTTCGTCACTGCCTACCTCGGCTATTTGGGCCCTTTCGAAGAAATAGAAAAACGCCAGTTACCGAAGTCGGTGCCCCCGCCACCCCTGACCGCTTGACACTATTCGTATCTGGAGCCAGCCCGGCCGACATCCTAGACTCTTGCCCGAGACTCATGCCGGGGGGCGCCGCGATGCACTTGCGCTGGATCAGTTTGAACGCGATCCCGTTTACCACGCTGGTCAGCTATATCCCGGTGCTGGCGACGGTGATCACGTGTTTTTTCAGCGTGGTGCTGGCGCGAGCCACATTGCGCTACGTGGAGGCGACGGACCGAGGGTTGGCCCTGGCTCGCGAAGAGTTCGAGCGTGAGTGGTCGCCGGAGCTGCACATCAAGCTGGAGCGGGTTTCGCCGGGCGAGGCGCGCTTTGTGGTGACCAACCTGGCGAAGATTTCCGTGCTGTTGCAGATGATCCAGTTGCGCCGCTTGACGCACGCCGTGCCGGGGGACCGCTGGTTCCTGAACGATCCGTTGGTGGGTGGGATGTCGTGGAATGAGGACACCACCAAGCGCCTGCTGACATGCACCAGCGGCGAGTTCCACGGAGAAGTGGCGGCTTCGGTGACGTTTTACGCTTCGGGCCGGATGTATCGCACGGACTGGTTCCGCTTCCGGGTAGAAATCCGCGATGACCGGATCGTGCGCATCGAACCCAGCAACATTCCGGCGCGCAGGGTGCGGGTGCTCGAGAACCGCAAAGGTCCGGAGCGGCGGCGGGAATTTGTGCAGGACGTCACGGCGGACCTCACCATCCAGAAAACGGCAGCAGGCAAGTTCTTCGTCACCGGTGCGTAAGCCGGCACTCTGTCATTATTTGACGGTCGCACGGGTTTTGCTCGAGGCATTTATTGCGCGAGGCGTTTATACTGGGGGACTCAGCAGCCTGCCGGACAGGGCGAGACCGCCCGCCTTCCCCCTATGCCTCGCGTGCTGCGCACCGTTGTGCCACGCATTCGCCGTTCGCTGGCCGAGCGGGGGCTGCTGACCAGGCTGCGCCGCAGCGTGCTGTTGCCGATCCATCTGATGCAGGAGTACCGGGTGGCAAGGACGCTGCGTCCCGATGGGCGACGCAGCTGGTTCGATCGAGCGCACGGGGTCGACACCGACGGTGACATCGCCAGCTGGACCTATCTGAGCGACCTCAATATCGACAGTCCAAACTGGATAGATGCCGGAAGTTCATGTGCCCTCATGGCTGTTCGGACGAGGTAAAGTTCGAACCCGCAACTCCCGGATTGCGAAGTAACCCTCACCTTCACCACCGGCGAGCCTTACTATCGCGGTAGAGACGCAGACGGGATCGGCGTCTCTACCCTGCCACCGCTTTGCGGCCCGATACACCCGGGACAGCCGGACAGCCGCGGCGGCTGTCCGTCTGAGGGGGGCGGTTTAGTTCGACGAGGTCTGCTCCAGTGCGCGGATGTACTCGACGACCGACTCGCTCCAGCCGTCGATGTGCGTCCACTTGCCGTAGCCGACGCCGTTCTCGTACGAGGCTACGTTGATCACGTAGCCCGA
>DATFTE010000141.1:0-4238 GCA_035262225.1 Terriglobales bacterium | reverse complement strand
TGCGCCAAAGTGGCTTCTAGCGGGATAGATCCCCGGAAGTCCCTCATCCCGCTACGCAGCGATGCACGCCGAGGCGTCATGTACCCGAAGCGGGCTTCGGGACAAGGTCGAGGTGCGAATGCGCGGCGTGAGAGTCTCCTTTAAGTTGACGAGTTCGCGACTTAACCGGCCAATCTCTGCCTGTTCCTATCATTTGTTGAGCTTGCGGATCGCAGCGCTGATTTTGACCAAGCGGTTGGAGAGGCGATCGAGGAGACGTCGGGTGGCCTCTTCCGGGAGAGTGCGGCGGAACATCTCGAGGACGTGTTGGGCAGATTGCAGCGAGTTGAGGATCACCGTAGGGTCAAGCACGGTCGAAGAAGGTGCGCAGGGTGCAGGCAGGGCGGGGACGAGATGTCTGGGGTGGGTGCGAGCCAGCTGGTACTCACGCTGCAGGTCGGCTTGAGTGATCTCGAGATAATGCAGAGTCATGTGGGGAGTCTTATGGCCGAGTAACTTCATGACGGCTGCCAAGGTGACACCGGCGCGCAACAACTCCGTGGCATATGTGTGACGGAATTGGTGCGGGACAATGCGCGCTGTAATGCCAACGGCCGTGGCAGCATCGCGGAGCGCATCACGGAGTCTGATAGGTAGCAGCCACCGTCCGCGTCCGCGGGGCAGAAGCAGGCGATCGCTGCTGGCGTTGGGCGGGCGCATGGAACGAAGCCGGTCGACGAGCTGACAGACCAGAGAATCCACTGGAACCAGGCGTTCAGTTTTCAGCTTGCCGAGAGGCACATGAATGGCCCACTGGTCCAGCCCGATGGGACGCAGACAATCGACCGGGAGGTCGATGCATTCGCCGATGCGCATACCGGTATGGCGAATCAGTAACAGGGCAGTACTGAGGAAATCATTGCGGCGCCACAACTCCTGCTGGATCAGCTGATCCTGTTCTGGGGTCAGTGGACGTGGCAGGCAGTGCTCTTTTCGAGGAATATCATCCGGATCGAGAAGACGGGCCAAGGCTGGGAGTTGCTGTATCCAGGCGAGCTCATCGAACATGCGGCGCAGGTGAATCACATACCTAGCGCGGCTGTGGGCGACCAGCGGCGGGTTATGCGAGCGGAGCAACGCCAGCCAGCCAATGAGATGCGGATCACGACGCAACTGATCGAGCGATCGAACCTGAGGATACCGGGTCCCGAGATAACCGAGAAAGTGGCGAATCGTGCCGCGATAGCAGCGGACGGATGACTCGCTCAGCGAGGTGGATACAGATTCCGCCGCCGCCCGGAAAAACCTGGTCAGCGGATGGCGCGGGAGCGGAAGCTGCTTGCTTTTCATGGCTGCGGTGGAACGGGCCGGATGTGTTGTGCCACGGCGCGAGCGTACTGGTCCCAGACATCGCGTGGCGTGATTTGAATGTAGACCATGGTGGTTTGGATCTGGGCATGTCCCATGAGCTGCATCAGTGCTGGCAGGCTGACGCCTGCCCGCACCATGTCGGAAGCGAAGGTGTGTCGAAATCGATGCGGATTGGCCTGGGCAACGCCGGTGGCTCGCCGGTGATGGCGAAACAACGAGCGTAGGCCGGCCGGTGTCATCCGGCGGCCTCGCGCAGGTCCCTTGAGAGAAACGAACAGCGCCTGCCCGCAGCGGGGAGGGCGTTCCAGACACATGTAATGATCGAGAAGTTCCACGGACTCGCGAGCCAGTGGCAGCACGCGAACCCTTTTGCCCTTGCCCAGGACCCGGATCTGGGAGTCCGGGAGTTGGACGTCATCGCGATCGAGAGCTAACACTTCGCAGGAGCGCAGGCCGTGCAGTAACATCAGGCCAACGATGGACAGATCGCGGGAGGTACGAAAGCTAGACCAGAAGTGGGCTACCGCGTCGACCGATAAGGGCACGATCACCCGTTTCGGCGCCTTCACTCGCAACTGACTGAGGGCGGGACGTAGCCGCCCATAACCCAGCCGTGACTGCCGCCAGTACCAGTGTTGAAAGCCCGGCGCGAACAATGGGGCGGCTTCGGGAAACTCACGCCGCATGGCGCGCTCGGCAGTTCCAACCCGCCGGTTGACGGTCGCAGCGGCGGGTGGAGGATTCTGGCTGACTTGGAAGCGAATGTAGTCCAAAAATGTGGACTCGGTCAGGGCCTGTTTGGCAATAGTGGAGGTCTTATGTGCGGCCGCCCACCAGCGGACGAAATGGAGCAGGTCGTTGGCGTAACTACGGAGGGTGGTATCAGCGACACCGCGAATTTGCTCCTGATCCAGGTATCGATTGATCCATGCTACTTCCTCGCCGGACTGATCCAAGACGCGAAAGGGGCTGTGGGCGTTACTCAGACCATGTTGTTGAGCGACATGAAATTTCACGAAGCCTCCTGCAGCAGGCGGTGGAACGCTGGAGCGTCGCCACCGGCGATGAAGAAGCTGTTTGGATCGTAGTCCACGGGCAGTGAAACCACGCTGGCAGTGATGCCTCTTTCCCGGAGACGTCCAGCGAGGTACTGCGCTGCTTGCTGGCCGCTGCGGTTGGTGTCTGCATCAAAGACCAGATAGACGGTTCGGGGACATTCGCATAACTGCTGGAACTGACGTACATTGAGGTGGGTCCCCAGCGAGCAGGTGACGTTTCGAAATCCGGCCTGCCACACCGCGGCGTAGTCGAATAGACCTTCGACGAGAATTACCTCCGGGTATTGGCGGGCTTGTTCCCAAGAGTACAAGCCTCCTTTCGTACCCGGCAGAAACCGATGAGGCGGCGCCGAAGGCGAAAGGCTGCGGCCATATAGATTGTCTTCCAGAGGAAAGACGATCCGGCGTACGTATGCGTCGTAACCCGCGTCTGTCACCAGGCCGGCCTGACGCAGAGCGGGCAGAGAGTAGCCCAACTGCATGAGCCAACCCCGCAGGCAACCGCCGGGTGCGTAGCCAATGCGCATGTGCTCGATCACTTCCGGGGAGCGGATTCCACGTTGATACAGATAGGCAACGGCGTCGCCGTGGCGGTGCAACTGGATGCCATAGAAGCGTGCCGTTTCCCGCAGCAGAGGTCCCACACCGTGCCATTGACGGAGTAACGCCAGGGCCTGCGGGAACTTCACCTGGTGATAGATCTCCGCGAACCGAATCACGTCACCGCCGCGGCCACAGCCATAGCAGTAGAAAAGGTCTCTGCGGGGATCCACCAGGAAGCTGGGTTTGTGGTCCCTATGCAATGGACACAGCCCCATCCATCGGCCGCGACTGAGTGGCCGCGCCGGGTGCCAATCGAGCGCCTGCAAATAGCTCATCAAGGGAATCTTCTGTTTTAGCTCGTCGAGAACCTGGCGATTCATGGACTCCTTGCCTCGATGGGCAGAATACGGCAGAGTGCGCTGAGATCCCAGGCAACGATGGTGGGCGCTCGCAAAAAGTACTCGCTGGTGGCTCCGGCTCCGGCTATCAGCCAGCACCACAAGCTAAACAGTCGGCGTTGTGCCCATCGCCGCAGAGTGGATGGGTCGGGCAAGCGGGAGGGATCTTGGCAATGCGGTGCCGCTTGCTCCACGGGATGGCCGGTGGCGATGCGCTCGCAAGCCTGCCGCCGGCAAAGCAAGCTGAAAGGCGCAGAGGGCACGAGCCAATCGGGCAGGATGGTGAAAGTCTTCCCGCACGGATGACATACTCCGCGGCGCACCCAAATGCATTCGTGCTGGTCGTCGTGGGCGTGGCGGAGCCGCCGCCCGTGCCCGATGATGGTGTCGTCAAGGCAGACGGGACATCGCCTCGGCAGAAGTTCCAGCGGAATCACCCCGGGTCGATCTTGTCTTTTGTCTCTGGCAGTGCGATAAAGAGAATCACGGCTGGCGTGAAGGCCCGCCGCGACCGTTCCCTGCTAAAGTTCGATCTGCTGGCCGAGGCCTTCACCCTCCGGCAAAGTCAGTTTCAAACGAAAAAAGAATACTGCTTTCTGTTGGGGGATGCGAGCGCCAGATCAGGACATTGGCCGGTATAAAAGGACGTCACGGGAGGAATTCCGATTGACTATCTCCGAGTCGACGATAGGGACGGAACCGCGAGGAAGGAATCGGCGGACCGGCCGGCATGTGAGCGGCATAAGCGCCGGCGGCAAGCAAATGGAGCTGGCGGCCTCAGTTCGTCACCGCCTGGTACACCATCACACGCGCCTGGCGCCAGACTGTGTTCAGCAGAACCTGTGGGGTCTGGACCATCATCACGGCTACGAGCTTGGTTTGTGGATCC
>DATFTE010000140.1:0-64319 GCA_035262225.1 Terriglobales bacterium | reverse complement strand
AGTTCACGCGCCGCCCGGCACTGGTTTCCCTTGTTTTCCTGTAGCACGGTGAGGATGAATCGCTTCTTGAATTCGCGTACCGCTTCGGAATAGAGAATATTGCTTTTGTACATCTGTAGGATGAGGGCTTCGAGCTGATCTTTCACGATATCTCGCTTTCTGGGTGCAGCACGGCTCTTACAGGCCGCGGTATAAATCGCCTGCCGTTATAAAGCTTTCGCCTAATGGGCGGGTGCACCGGGCGCGGGAGTCGGAGATTGCCGTTGGTGATGCAACAAATCCAGTCCCTGGTAGAAACGGCCACGCAATTCGGCGGGGGCTACCCAAATCGCGGCCCTGCCCACCACCAGGAAATAAGGAGCAAGTTCCGAACTCTCCAGCCACTTCGAGGTGGGCGTGAAGGCAGCCATGCCCATCAGCACTACACACACCAGCAAGCCACCTCGCAGCAGACCCAATACGCCGCCAAAAAGACGATCAATCAAGCTGAGCCCGGCTTCTTTGACCGCCCAGCGGGCGATCCGGCCCGCAATTCCCGCCAGCACCAACACCGACAAAAAAATGATCAGGAATCCAGCAATCTCTCCCAACCAGGGTGATTTGAGATTGGGGGCAAACCAGGCCGCCAAACGGTGGTACTGCCACGCCGCCAGCAGATATGCCAGCACCAACCCGGCCATACTGAAAGCAGCATGGAAAAAACCCTCGGCAGTGGCCTGGATCACCGAGATCAGGATCACCGCCAGAATGATCCAATCTACGCCGCTCATGAGAATCTCCCACGCGCGGTTTGGAGCCTAGACATCCAGCTCACGCCCGGTGAGCAGGTGGTACGCCTCGATGTACTTTTCGCTGGTGCGGCGCGCCACATCTGGGGGAAGCGCGGGCGCTGGGGGTTGTTTGTTCCAACGAATTTCTTCGAGGTAATCACGAACATATTGCTTGTCGAACGAATCCTGCGCTTTGCCCGGTTGATACGTCTTGGCCGGCCAGAAGCGCGAGGAGTCGGGGGTTAATACTTCATCTGCCAGCGTAATTCCGGCGGCAGTGCGTCCGAACTCGAATTTGGTATCGGCGATGATAATGCCCTTTTCCCGCGCGTAATCCGCTGCCGTCTTGTATAGCTGTAGACTGATCTCACGCAGTTGCCGGCTATCTTCCGGATCGACCAGCTTGCACATCTCCTCGAAGGAGATATTGATATCGTGACCCGTGGTCGCCTTGGTGGCGGGCGTGAAGATGGGCTCGGGAAGCTGATCGGACTCCTTCAATCCTTTAGGAAGCTGTATGCCGCACACTTTCCCGCTTGCCTGATATTCCTTCCAGCCTGAGCCGGAGAGGTATCCGCGTACCACGCACTCGACGGGAAACATCTCACCGCGCATGACCACCATCGAGCGGCCGGACAGCTGGTCGGCATATTTCTCGAGCGCTGCCGGGTACTGGCGTACGTCCGACGTGATGTAGTGGTTGGGAACAATAGGCTTGAGAAAATCAAACCAGAACAGCGAGATTTGCGTCAGCACCCGTCCCTTGTGCGGAATACCTGTCGCCAAAACGTAGTCAAAGGCGGAGATGCGATCGGTGGCGACGAAGAGCAAGCGGTCGTTGCCGAGCCGGTAGACGTCCCGAACCTTGCCGCTCGCGTAAAGGTTCAGATCTTTGAAGTCAGTATGTAATAGGACGGCATCGAGAAGTTGGGAGGTCATAAGGAAATTCTACAGGCAGAAAACGTCGCGTATTCTAGCGTGCCATAAATTTTTGTCAACGATTTCGATCACTGCCCACGCTGCCCGCATCGAACGGAAACAACGAAAAAGGTTGACAGTTTCCTGTGTCGGTGGATTCGCTTATCTGACAAGGAGTTCGAAGGGATGTCTTTGTGGAAATGCTGAGGACGGCAGAGGATAATGCGGACCTCGATCAAGCACCGTGAAGAACGGGATCACAAACCAGGGGCGCCTCGCGCACAGCCTGAAACCCCGCAGTATCTCGCCGCTCCCCAGCAGGGCGCCATAAGGGTCCAGGTACGGCGTTGCGGAACCACCAACTCCCGTGTTCCTGTCAACTCTCCTCCCAGCCCATGGCGGGATACAGGTCGAGGCGTTCGACCGCGATGAAAATCTCTCTTACCGTGTGCTCCTTGCCGCCACCTAATGTGTACCGCGCGTCGGGAAGAGTGCGCCGCGACCGCCTCTCGCGAGTACGTTCTGCACTCCTTGGGCTAGACGAAATCGTCCCGGCAAATCTGTGGTTCCGCGGCAGCCGTTTACGCGCTTGCGCCGAGGCGTACCGACACCAGCTTCGAGACCCCGGGCTCCTGCATGGTGACCCCATACAGCACGGGAGCGATGCTCATGGTTCTCTTGCTGTGGGTGATGAGCACGAACTGGGTCTGCATACTCATTTCGCGCACCAGTTCGGTGAAGCGGCCGATGTTCGCCTCATCGAGCGGCGCGTCGACTTCGTCGAGAATACAGAACGGGCTCGGCTGGTATTGGAAGATCCCCACCAGCAAGGAGAGCGCTGTAAGAGCTTTCTCGCCGCCCGAAAGCAGCAGCACATTCTGCAGCTTCTTTCCTGGAGGAGACGCAACCACATCAATGCCGCTTTCCGCACTGTTTTCTTCGTCGGTCAGGCGCATGAATGCGTGGCCGCCGGCGAAGAGCTTCTTGAAGGTAGCGGTGAAGTTCTCGTTGATTTTCTGGAACGCCTCTTCGAACTTCTGGCGCGAGAAAGTGTCGATCTCCCGGATAGTCGCCTGGGTATTTTCGATCGACTCCAACAGGTCCTTGCGCTGGGTATCGAGGAAAGCGTGGCGTTCGGCGGTTTCCTTGTATTCCTCCAGCGCCATCATGTTCACCGGACCCATCCCCTCAAGGCGGTTGCGCATCTCCCGGTAGGCATTGTCCTGGGCGAGGAGTTCCTCTCCAGCGGCGACCGGTATGGTGGCGTCGGCGATCAATTCCTGACGTGGCACGCCCAGTTCGTTCAGGCAGGTTTCCGACATGTGCTGCACATCCGAGTGGAGCTTGGCGATTGCGGCCGACAATTCGCCACGACGGTCGCGCGCCTGGTCCAGGAGTTGGCGCGCACTGCGCAGGGCCTCCTCGATCTCAGCCAGCCGGGCTCGAACCTGTTCCGTCTCTGATTGCAGCTCCCCGTCCCGCGTCTCGCCCACGGCCCGTTCGCTTTCGAGGTCCACCAGGCGCTGAGCGAGCTTTTCGTTCTCCTGTTCGCGTTGCAGCCTCTCCACGCCCGAGGTGTCAATGTGCGCGCTAAGGGTACGGACGCGCTCCGCCATCTCGGCGACCAGGGCCTCGAGGCGCTCGAGGACGCCAGCGGCGGCGCGATGCCGTTCTTCGAGCGTCGCAACCTCTGCCCGCCGTTCCGACGCGTTCTGCGCCGCCACATCGCGGGCCTGGCGCAGGGCGGCCAGCTGCTCGTGCGCGCTGGCGTCGGCCCGCTCCAGCTCCTCGCGCTGCGCCTCCAGAGCGGAGATCTCCGCCTGACGCGCGCTGATCAGATGCTCCTGCTCCGAACGCTCCACCGCGAGCCGGAACAGCTCATGACGGCAGCTTCCGAGCCGCTCGCTGGCCCGCGACATTTCAGAATCCAGTTGCTGCAGCAAGTGGCCGGACGTCATCGCCTGCTTTTCCGACTCCCGCTTTTCGTCTTCAAGCCGTTCCAGCCGTGAAGTGAGTTCCTTGATCTCGCGACCCAGGGTCAGGACGCGCATCTCTTCACTCCGCAACGTCGATTCGAGGTCCGCCAGGAGTCTCAGCACTTCGCGCAACTCGCGCTTCATCGAAAGCGGCCCTTCGGCGCGCTGCTTGCCTCCGGTGACCGTCACGTTGTGGAAGCACTCGCCCGACTGGGAGAGGAAGAAGGCGTCAGGGTTCGACAATGCCAGCTCCCGGGCGAACCCCGGATCGGGAACAATGTAGCCGTCGCGCAATTTCGGCAGGATCACTTCCAATGACTTGCCAAAACCATCGAGCACATGAATGGTGCTCTTGAGCGGCACAATCGAATGGCCGGGCGGGGCCGCTTGTGCGCTCTCGTCGACCGTGAAAGAGAATTTGGCTTGCGCGTCTTCGGGATGCACCAGAAACGTCGCGCGGCCGTCCACGTCGCTACGCAACAGGCGAAGCCCTTCGTCGGCGGCATCCCAGGACTTGACCACCACGTAGTTCAGTTCATCGCGCAGGAAGTCTTCCACCACCCCTTCGTAGCGGCCTTCCACCTCAAGGAAATCGGCCAAGACGCCAACCGGAGCCAGTCCGCCGCTCATCACTCCGGACTGGAACAGTCGCCTTACCGACTCCGTGGAGTATCCGTGTTCGGCGATTACCGCTTCGAGCGAACCCTTCTTGCCGAGTGCGGTGGCGTATTCAGCGCGCAGCCCGTCGAGGCGATGCTTGACCTCGGATTCTTCGCGGCGCTTGCTGTCGAGCCCGTGGCGCGTCTGCAATATTTCCTCGGTCAGCGCCGCTACGCGCTGCGACACAGTCTCAAACTCAATCGCCAGCTGGCCGCGTTGTCCGCCGAAGGCCTCCACCTGGGAGGTGCCGGCCATCAGTTCCGACTGCAGGCGACGGCCTTCGCGATCCACGGCCGCCAGACGCTCTTCCGCCTGGGTAAGCTGGTTGCGCAAGTTCGCGGCGGTGGCCACGTTTTCGATGATGGCCGCCCGCGATTCTTCCTGTTGCCGTTCGAGTTCGGCGAGCGCGTTCGCCGCAGCCGAGGCTTCCTGCTGGCAGTGAGCCAGTTCCTGCTGGGCGTGGGCGACGTCGGCTGCCGCTGACTGGAGAATCTGCCGGTGTAAAGCGCGCTCGGCCTCTAGCTGGGACAGCCTGCCCTGCGCCTGAGCCAACTCGGCTTCCGAAGCAGCCGCGCGAACGATCAGCTCTTCGCAGCGCTCTTCGTTGTGACGGCGCCGGGCGACGGCGCGGTCGGTCTCGAGCTTGATCTGGTTCAACCGCTCGCGGTTCTCTCGCAATTCGCTTTCAATCGCGTAGCCGCGCTGCGTGCGATCGGTGCTCTCCGTCTCGAGTTGCTGCACGGCTTCGGCCTGCCGGCGCATTTCCTCCGACAGGGAAGCGATGCTTCGCTCGAGCTGCGCGTTTTCCTGATCGAGTTGCGCGAACTTGCTCGCCAGCACGATGCGCAGCTTGGCGCGCATTTCATCCCGCAGCCTCGCATAGCGCTCGGCCTTTGAGGCCTGGCGCTTGAGCGAATTCATCTGCCGCGTGACTTCCTCGAAGATGTCGTTCACCCGATTCAGGTTCTGCTTGGCGTCTTCGAGGCGTGCCTCCGCCAGGCGCTTCTTGGTCTTGAACTTGGTGATGCCCGCCGCTTCCTCGATGATGTTGCGCCGGTCGGTTGGCCGACTGCTCAGAATCTGCCCAATCCGGCCCTGCTCGATGAGGGCGTAAGACTCCGGGCCAAGACCCGTCCCCATGAACAGTTCCTGAATATCGCGGAGGCGGCACAGCTTGCTGTTGAGCAGATATTCGCTGTCTCCGGAGCGGAACAGCCGGCGCGTCACGTGAATCTCGCCCTTCGGAAATTGCTGCTGGTTGAACTTGCGCCGCCGAATCTTAAGGACCACCTGAGGCCCGCCCGCCTCCATCGGCGCCCCCTCAGGCGCAGGTTCGCCTTCGACTTCTTCCGTCTTGCCCGGCTGGGCTTCCTCGGTAAGCCGCTCCGCTTCCTCAGCGGCCTGTGCGCGGATCGCCGCCTCGTCCCAATCGTCCGCAGGCATTTC
The DNA here is from genome assembly GCA_035262225.1 of Terriglobales bacterium. Taxonomy (GTDB): domain Bacteria; phylum Acidobacteriota; class Terriglobia; order Terriglobales; family Acidobacteriaceae; genus DATFTE01. The sequence continues at coordinate 58,549 of DATFTE010000140.1, read as the reverse complement.
GTCCTGCACTTCGATCTCGGTCGGCAGGCCGGCGTCGCTGCCGTCGTACTGCTCGGGATCAATCAGGGTCAGTGACACTTCCGCCATGCCCGTGGGCTTGCGGTCGCGCGTGCCGGCGAAGATGACGTCTTCCATGCGCGAGCCGCGCAGCGTCTTGGCCGACTGCTCGCCCAGCACCCAGGAGATGGCATCGGCAATATTCGACTTGCCGCAACCGTTGGGGCCAACGATGGCCGCGACACCGTCTCCGTGAAACTTGAGCTCGGTGCGGTCGCAGAAGGACTTGAACCCGAGAATCTGCAGCTTTTTCAGTTTGAGCAACTTCTACTCCTTCGAGAACCGGAGACCACGGTGTTTACCAGACGGATTCCTTCTCCGACGAAAACGCTGCCTAATGCTCACGATTCCGTCCCTGGCTGGGTAAGGGCGGGCACAGATGGAAGCTACTGTACCGACGAAATCCGGCCGGGGTCAAGTATGAAAACACCATATGTTGGGTCCCCTTTTGCACAAGCACGTTATGTTGCACACACGATGCAGCAAATGCGCACAAAAAGGAAGAGGAAGGAGGTGGCGGGGATGAATCGCGAGAGCGAAAACAGGGTAGCGCTGGGAAAGGGGGAATACAACGGAAAAGATCGTCTCGTGGAAAAGATCGTCTCGCCGGATCAGGGAACGGAAGGCGCCGCAGGAAGCCTCAAGAGATCGCGCCAGGGTCTCGGGCCAGTCGCACGATCCGGGGGGACGGCGAACCATCAGAAACAGAACCGGAAGGCCTGCGCTCAGCAGGAAAAGCTCTCCTTTCCAGAAGTAATTTGCCACACCCTCTCTCAGGGCTATTCGTGCGATTAAGGATGCAATCGCTGGCGAGTAGGAGAGGACTGTCGTCACGGCAAGCGCCCGCCTGATGGGTGAAAGGGGGATAAAGTAGTAGAAACAAGGGTCTTGGCCTCTTGTGATATCTGCGCCGGTTGACTTGCATTTTCAATGGCGCCCGCAATCCCGAGACCCAAACGACGAGATTGTTTTAGAAACGGCGATCAACGGTCAGGCCGATGCCCTGGTTACTTATAATTTGGGTGATTTTGCCGCAGCGGGAGAAAGATTTGGAATTGCCGTGCTGCGCCCCCATGAACTCTTGAGGAAGGTGAAACGATGAGCAAGGCAACCTATTCCCTTGAAACTTCCCCTCTCGATCAAGAAGGCCGCACAACGCTTGGCCAGGGAGGACGGTGTGTCCCTAAACCAACCAATGGATCGCAACCGCAGTTGCGGAAAAGATCGGGGTAGTTGAGACTGCGGCTGAATTCTTTACCAAGCGGAGGGGAAAGGCGAGCGGCGCCGAGCTGATGAAGTTCGTTCGCAATGCACCCAATGTTGAGCCCGAGGCGGAGGACCGGATCCGCTAGTTCCTTTATAACTCGTGAAAGACCCCGTCGTGCTGGAACCCCGGGGCTCCGGACCCGTGTCTGTTCTCATCGAATCTGATGTGTCGATTGCTTACCTCGAGGCGGAGGATGCACCTTCTGGGGCCAACGGGGCGAACGTCTTGGATATTGTCGTGGAGCCGATCGCATTGCGCTTCTGCCGGTTTCGGTCGTACGCTCTGCCAAAGTCCTCCGGTGAGTTAGCGCCTCGCGTATGCCCCTGGGCTGTCGGGACAGTGAGATAATTCCTGCCGGCCATGAAGCGCCACGTCCTCATCTACGGTGTCATCGGTGGCATCCTCATCACCTTGCTGCAGTGGACCCAGTACCGCTTTCTGGTCGTTGAACACTCGGTTGAAGTCTATGGCGGGTTGATTGCTGCGACCTTTGCCATTCTCGGCATCTGGCTTGGCCTCAAGCTGACACGGCCGAAAGAGAAAATCGTGCTCCAGGAGGTCCCAGTCCCGTTTGCCCAGCCCTTTGTCCGGGACGAGAAGAAACGGGAGGACCTGGGCATCACGCGCCGCGAGCTCGACATTTTGGAGCTGATCGCGCAAGGCCTCAGCAACCGCGAGATTGCCGAAAAGCTCTTCGTGAGCGAGAACACGGTCAAGACGCACTCCAGCCGGGTTTTCGACAAGCTCGGGGCCAGGCGGCGGACGCAGGCGGTGCAACTGGGGAAAGAATTCGGCCTGCTCCCGTGAACGCTCAACCAAAAGATTGATTTTTCTCCTCTGAGGCTAAAATCACCCGAAAGAATGACGACAGAAATTCAGTGCGAGCGGTAATCTGCGTTCTTAATTCAGGTTTGGGGAGATGTGAGACATGGAGAAAGTGACTGGCATTGGAGGCGTGTTCTTCCGCGCCCGCGATCCCGAGGCGCTGGCTCGCTGGTACCGCGACCACGTCGGCATTCCCCTGATTCCCACCAGCAATGGCGAGCGGCCCTGGCTGACGCAAGCCGGGCCGACGGCTTTCGCTCCCTTTCCCCAGGACACAACCTACTTTGGGGATCCCGGCAAGATGTGGATGTTGAACTTCCGTGTCAGCAATCTCGAGGCCATGGCGTCGCAGCTGAGGGCTGGGGGAATTCCTGTCGAAATAGACTCGCAGGTCTATCCCTATGGCCGTTTTGCCCGCCTCCACGACCCCGAGGGGAATCCCATTGAGCTGTGGGAACCCAGGGAGCAGACGCCCCCAGGTTAGCGGGTGACCGCCCGCGCCGGCCGAAGCATTACCCATCTCTGAAACCTCGCGGAGGCAACATGAGAAAGACCGTACTGATCTTCGGGTTGATCTCCGGCGCGATCTCGTCGGTGATGATGATCGCCTCGATGCGGTTCGCTGACCGCATAGGCTTTGACCACAGCGAGTTCCTGGGCTACACGATCCTCGTGTTGTCCTTCCTGCTGGTGTACTTCGGAATCCGTTCCTATCGCGACAACCTCGGCCAGGGGCAGATCACCTTTGCCAAGGCGTTTGCCGTGGGCATCTTGATTACCCTGATTTCCAGCGTGTTCTATGTGGTGACCTGGGAAATCCTCTATTTCCACTTCTTGCCCGGCTTCATGGAGAAATGGACGGCCCACACTGTGCAACAGCTTCAGGCTTCCGGCGCGAGCGGAGCCGTGATCGAGGCGAAAGTCGAGCAAATGAAAAAGTACAAGGAGATGTACGACAACCCGCTGATGAACGCCGCGGTGACGTTCATCGAGCCATTTCCGGTGGGACTGGTAATTACCCTGATCTCCGCAGCGATCTTGCGGCGAAAGTTAGGAGCACCGGCGGCATGAGTCGGCGAGGACGTCCATTTGTCCTCCAGACTGCCTTTCTGTTACAAACGCTCCACAAGTTCGGCTACTGACAATTCCACGTCGCGTAGGATTGATCGCAGCAGACCCGGTGCAATGGTTTCCCCCGCTGCACGGGCACCGTTGTAACCCTGCTGTCTTCGTGGCGCAGAAACACGTGGCTCCCGCGCGTTCTAACTACCGCAAAGCCAAACGTTTGTAATGCGCGTATGAGATCTTTGCCTCTTAGTCGTGGGAGGCGGGTCATACGGTGACTTGCTGTATGCCCACCAACTCAAGCGATACGGTCTTGCCACCCTCGCTCTCAAGGCAGAGGGAAATCACTTCGCGGACCCGCTTCATAAGAGTATCCAAGGTCTTGGCTTGAGTATGGCATCCGCGCAGTGCCGGGACAGTAGCCACGTAGTAGCCGTCTTCGTCGCGCTCGATGAGAACCGTGAACTTCCGGGAGCGGCTCATGCTGCCATCGTAGCGGCCACTGGTAAAGCGGAGGAGCTCTGGCGTGTGTGTGAGAACTGCGCATCCCCTCCCCTCTCATGCACGGACAGCCGTCCTCTTGCGGCGGCGGAGGGGCGCAAAAACGGAGCCCACAGCAAATGCCATGGGCACGAGTGAAGAAACGACACAGCCCCGGCAGGGACAGCCGATGCGGCCATCCCTGCATGGTCCTATTTGCCCAGCTTCTCAAAGAAAAGGCAGATCGACTCAATCCCGCGGTAGAAGTTCGGAATGTGAAACTTCTCGTTGGGTGCGTGCAGATTGTCGTCGGGTAGGCCGAAACCCATCATCACACTGGGAATTTTCAGGACATCCTGAAAATCGGTCACAATAGGAATCGAACCGCCCGAACGAATGAAAACGGTGTCTTTCCTGAAGATGTCATGCATCGCTTCGGTAGCGGCTTTCACATAGCGATTGTCGGTTCCCACCACGCAAGCCGGTCCCTTGCTCCACACCTTGATCTTGGTTTCAATCCCTTTGGGCGTCAGCTTCTTCACGAATGCCGTATAGCGCTTGAGGATATCGTCGGGATCCTGGTTCGGCACCAGCCGCATAGAGACTTTCGCAGCCGCCTTGGCGGGAATTACGGTCTTCGCTCCGGGGGCGGTAAAACCTCCCGGCATGCCGTGAACTTCGAGCGTCGGGCGTGCCCAGGTGCGATAAAGCACGGAGTACCCGGGCTCTCCGGTTAGCACCTTCGAACCGACCTCGGTCTTGCGATAGTGCTCCTCGTTGAAGGGAAGCTTCTTCCACGCCTTGAGTTCGTCTTTGGTGGGGGCTTTCACCTTCGAATAGAAGCCCGGGATCAGCACCTTGCCTTTTGAATCCTTCAGCTTGCTGATGATCTCGATCAGGGCGAAGAACGGGTTGGGGGCGGCGCCGCCGTACATGCCGGAATGGAGATCGGTCTTGGCACCAAAGGCTTCGATCTCGGTATAGACCAGGCCGCGCAGACCCACGCACAGCGTCGGCAGATCGGGTGCAAAGAGTTCCGTGTCGCAGACCAGGGCGAAGTCGGCTTTCAGTTTTTGCTTCTGCTTGCGCACGTACTCGGCGATCGATTCTCCGCCCACTTCCTCTTCGCCTTCGAAGATGATCTTCACGTTGAGCGGTAGCTTGCCATCGTGTGCTTTCATCAAGGACTCGAGCGCTTTCACCTCCATCCACAACTGGCCCTTGTCGTCCACGGCGCCGCGGGCATAAATGTTGCGGTTGCGCTCGGTGGGCTCAAAGGGCGGAGTTTGCCACTCGTCAAGCGGATCGGGAGGCTGCACGTCGAAGTGCGCATACATCAGGACGGTCGGCTTGCCGGGAGCATGCAGCCAGTCGGCATAGAGCAGGGGATGGCCTTTGGTCGGCACCAGTTCGACATTCTCCATGCCGATCCGGCTTAGTTCACTGGCCACGAACTCGGCCGCCTTGTGGACGTCGGACTTATGTTCTGCAAGAGTGCTGATGCTAGGAATGCGAAGCAGGTCCTTCAGTTCACTCAGGAAACGTTGCTGGTTGTCGCGGGCATAACTGACAGCAGGGGAAGCCATAAAATGTGTCCCTTTCTCGCGTGTGACGCGGAGCCGAAGCGCTGGCGAATGACCACCGAAACGCTTCAGTATACTGCGGGGCCGGAATCATGCCTACGCCAGTCGGTGACGTCCTATGCGGCCGGCGAGAAGCGTGCCCAGGAGAAGGGCGCCAGGTCATGATCAGGCCTGACCCCGATGGCCACTTGAGCCATGACCTGCGCAGTGATCGGCGCCAGAAGAATCCCGTCGCGGAAATGTCCGGTAGCCACAAAATACCCCGGGGGTTCCACAGGCCCGAGGATGGGCATGGCGTCCGGGGTGCCCGGGCGCAATCCCGCCCACGCCTCGAGCACACGCCCTTCGCGCAGTGCGGGAAACATCGCGACCGCCGCGCTGTGCAGGCGCCGAATCACCTCGGGCACGGTGCGCTTGTCGAATCCCTTTTCTTCCATCGTCGCGCCAATCAGGATGCGCCCGTCGCTGCGCGGAACCAGGTACACCTCGGGCGCACGGATCACGTGCCGCAACTTGATGGGAGCGCCCGCCACCGCGAGCATCTGTCCTTTGACCGGGCGGGTAGGGAACTGATGTGGTGCAACCTGCCCAGCCCAGGCGCCGGCGCAATTCACTACTACGGGCGAGTGGTAGGTAGTCTTGTCAGTGTGGACCCCAGCTACACGGCCGCCGTCCACCATGATCCCTCTGACCGTGGTTCCCGAGGAAATATCCACTTCGCGGTGCCTGGCCGCCTTTAGAGCCGCGGCCGACAACGCCCGTGGATCCACGCTGCGCTCCTGCAAATAGATGGCGGCGCGCCCGGGATCCCGCAACCCCGGTTCCATTTCCTGGAGCGGCGCCGGTAGCAGGCTGCTGGTTGTAAAACCCGGACGCTCATGAACATGCTCGGGTGGAGGAAAAACCAGCGCCCCCTGGTCGCGCAGGTCTACGTTCATCCCCGACTCGTCCTGCAACTCGTGGGCAAACTCGGGATACATACGCGCGCTGGCTGTCGCCAGCGGCTGCAGCGCTGCCGGTGTCTCCAGTATGCAATCGGCGAGCATTCCGGCAGCCGCATGCGACGCTTCGCGCCCGGGTTCTCCTCGCTCGATCAACAGTACTTGCGCCCCGCGCTTGCGCAGCGCGATCGCCAGCGACAACCCGATAATGCCGCCGCCGATGATGATCACGTCCCAGGTCTTCACAGTCGCCATTGTAGAAGACAGCCGGAAGCCGAGGTTACTTTCGCACCACCATTCTGGGCATTCAGCCGCGCCGGTTTGCCCACTTTTGATCCGCCCAGGCGCTCTCCCCAACATTTTTGACCATGGCGGAATCACCGGAATTCCCGGCACCGGGAAAGCTGCCGGGATTCGCCGTGATCCGCAGCCGGTGCTCGAAGGAAGCCCGCAGCGCGAAGGCCGACTAGCCGCGGTCGGTAGCCCAATGCAGCGAAACGTCGCTGCCGTGCAGTAACTGGTCTGGCTTTAAGCAAGGCAATAGGGGATATTCGGCGTCTCGGCCATCCAGGCGACTGGTGACCTTCTCTCGTAAGGAATGGGGGCTCTATGACCCGAAGTGTGGCCTCGGCAGTGCTAGCGTTCGTTGCCATTCTTGTTCCGCTCTCCACGGCTCAGATGCAGAACGATACGACCAGCACCTTTCACAAACTTCAAGCTCTCGCAGGAAACTGGGAAGGAAAGGACGACGCCGGCAATAAGGTTAAAACCAAGTTCGATCTCGTCGCGGGCAATACCGCCGTCATGGAGACGCTGACAATGTCCGGGATGGAACAAATGTTGACCCTGTATACGATCGACCGCGATGGAATCGCGCTGGTTCATTACTGTCCGACGAATAATCAGCCTCGCATGCGGGCAGTGCCATCTTCGGCAGCGGTCAAGGAACTGGTCTTCCTGTTCCAGGGCGCTACCAACCTTCCCGATCCCTTGATTGGCCACGAACAGAAGCTGGTCCTGCAGTTTACGGGTGCGGATCAAATCGTCGAGCATTGGACCTGGCGGAAGAATGGCAAGGATACCGAAATGATCTACAACTTCACGCGTCAGACCGAAAAGCGGTAAATCAGCCGAGGTGCGTGAAGGAGCAGTTGGGTACTGAACATGCGAGTTGATCAACGCAGCGGGAGGTCGAGTCGGCCCGACGCATTAATTGTTGAAACCAGGGTGTGCTGTTGAAAAAGGAACCAGAGCACTAGTTCCGGCGGGTTTTCACAATTCGTCGAGCACCCACAGGCGTTCACACTCACAAGCAGCTCATCCATCATCAGTTCGTGTCTAGAGACTTTCCGCCCTCTTGACCTCGCTCCCTTCCTGCATAGGATCATGCCTCGGACGCGAACGTCCGTAGGAGGATTTGTGCGAGGATTCTTGTGTAAGGCCTTCCTGCTCACACTCGTGTTGATGGCTCTCCCGAGCTTCGCTCAGAACGCCGGGCGCAGCACTACCGCTGGCCCCACAATCGTGGCAACGGTGGCTTTAACCAGCCAGACCGCAAACATATCGACAACCGGTCTCTATACCCCGACTGCTGACGGCGTGTTCCGTATTTCCGCATATATGACGATGGTCGTCCCCGGCAGCACCGGGTCCTGGTGGCTGACGGCCTACTGGGACGATGATGCGGGCGCGCAGCAGAACGTGATTTATAAAATAAACGCCCATACCAAGAGTCCGAGCGCTTCCTGCAACGCAGCGGGCGGCACTGCCTGCGGATCATCCGTCTTTGTCATCGACGGCAAAGCAGGCATGCCGATCAGTTACGATGTAGGCGCGCACGCCGGTGCCACAGGGACCTACGACGTCTTCATCGTGGTCGAGCAGTTGATGTGAAACGTTTTTGGGCCTGCCCCACCGAGCTTCTACAACACGGGCAGGCCCTGACCAATTCCCCCCCAATTCAATCCGAGTTTTTATCTGTCCGCCCGAACTGTTGTGATCAAAGGTGTGGCTGTTGAAAAACTCTTTTCGAGTGTAATTACGTCAGAAAATGCCTCTGTAAGTCGTTGATTTATCGTTCGACGAGCACGCAGAATTTCGCGGAAATTACTACGTTGGTTCCTTTTTCAACACCCACAAAGGTAATTACACTCAAATCCTCTAGCCGATGAAAATCTCCGTAGTTGTTGGAGGTGCGCCTGTCATTCCGGGGCCAGCTCGACGAGATTTGTCCGCACTCTGTCTCCGGCTTGCGCGCTCTTTAGCGTTGCCAGGAATTTCTTGGTGAAGTCCTGCTGCAGATGGAAATCCTGTGCCGCTTGAGACTTGTAAATCTCGTAGAAAACGAATGTATTGGGATCGTCTTTCCGCGCCGTGACGTAAAACGCTTCCACGCCCGACTCCTCCCGGACCAACGGCAGGTATTGGCGCACAGCCTCGATAAGATCCGCACGGCGCTGCGGCTGAATTCTTGCTTCGATCAGCATGATCACCTTTTCGCTCGTCATTTTGGGCTGCTCCTCTCGATTGTCATTGGCCAACCTGTTCCCCGCCTGCTCCGCCCACAGTAAGTGCAGCGCCCCGGCGCTCGCGACGGTCAGCACTGTCACCCTCAGGATTCGGGTCGTTTTCATGTGTGATTCCCTTCGTCAGGTACCATTCGACTCCCCGCGGCAGTGATGCGCGAAACAAACGCTGGCCCCGGGAGAACCGCAACCAGAGGCGCACGGCGGGTACATCAGGAAGGGCCTTCTTGTAATCTCTTTCAAATCAGGAAGAAGGAATGGCGCCGGCGGGAACCGCGCTGGGGAATGCAGCGACCCGCGTCCTTGCCCGTCCGGAGCCAGAACCGCGACCCAGCCTACAACTTCTCGAGAAAACTCACTACCTCGGGATCATTCCAATTCACCGCACCAATGAACTTCCGCCGCAGAATCCCGTTCCGGTCAATGATGTAGGTCTCCGGATATTTGAACGTCCCATACAGATTGCTGCTCTTCAAATCCGGATCGCGCACCGTGAGCAGATTCACGCCGTGGTCTTTCAGGAACTTATGGTAGGCGGCCTCATCCGCATCGAGGCTCACGGCCAGCACAATCACACCCTTGTCTTTCAGGCGCTGTTGGAGTTCGACCAGCGAGGGCATCTCTTCCACACACGGGGGGCACCAGGTCGCCCAGAAATTCAGCACCACCACCTTGCCGCGATGGTCGGCCAGCGTCAGTTTGCGGTCAGAATCCTGCACCGTGAAATTGGGAGCTTCTGTCCCGATCCGCGCAGGCCGGGTGCCGCTGTAACATCCAGCGAGCGTGAGGGTTACGAGAGCAGTCAGAAGAGAGCGGCGTCGCACACGGCTATAATAGCTGATTCAGCCTATGACGGCGCCAGATCCAGTTCGGGCGAGGACGTTGGTATCGGTGATCGTGCCCGCGCGCAATGAGGAGGTCTCCCTCGGCGCCTGTCTCGAGTCGCTCGTCACTCAGACTGGTGTGTGTTTCGAGATCATCGTGGTGGATGATGGCTCAACCGACGGTACGCGGCGTATCGCCGAATCATTCCCTTCGGTGCGGGTGATCGACGCGCCCCCGTTGCCCGCGGGATGGAGCGGCAAAAACAACGCTGTCGCTGCCGGAGCCGTGAAGGCGCGCGGCCAGTGGCTGCTGTTCACCGATGCCGACACCGTGCACCTTCCCGGATCGCTGTCACGCAGCCTGACCGAGGCGCAACAGAACCAGGCGGCTCTGCTCTCCTATTCACCCCAGCAGGAAGTCCACGGCATCCTCGAACAGGCTGTCATGCCGGTCATCTTCGCCGAACTCGCCGCCACCTATCGCCCGTCGCGAGTGAGCAACCCCAGGTCTTCCGCGGCCGCCGCCAACGGGCAGTACCTGCTCGTCTCGCGCGAAGCTTACGAGGCTGTTGGTGGACACGCTGCCATCGCCGTCAGCTTGCTCGAGGACGTCGCTTTGGCGCGCAACGTTAAGCAGTCCGGGCGCAAGATCTTCTTCCGCTACGGCGCCGACGCCGTTCGCACCCGCATGTACCGCAGCTTCGCCCAGCTTCGCGAAGGCTGGACCAAGAATCTCGTCCTGCTTTTCGCCTCTCCGCTGCGCCTCGCCATGCTGCGCCTGCTGGAGTTCGTCCTGATTGTGGCCAGTGCCGCATTCGCCCTGAAGGCCCTGAGCGGAGGACGCACTGCGGTTGTGCTGGTTGCCGGCGCGGTGGCCATTGTTGTTTACGGATTCTTTTTCCACCGCATCCGGAGAGCCCATTTTTCCCGGTTCGCCAATATTCTCGCCCTTCTCGGCCTGCCCCTGTTCGCATACCTGTTGCTACGCTCGGTGATCTTCTACAAGCGCGGAAAGGTGGGCTGGAAGGGAAGGCAATACGGATCGCCTGCTCCTACCGGCCCAGAGCCGGCCAGAGACATCAGCCGGCCTGAGGCCGGCGCTGCGCCAGGTTCATCATGGTCTACTTAACCCGCAAAGCGGAATTTTCGGCCTCGCACTATTACAACAATCCGGAATTCACGCCGGAAGAAAACCGGCGCATCTTCGGCAAATGCAACAACCCCCACGGACACGGGCATAACTACACGCTCGAGGTCACGGTAAAGGGCAACGTGGACCCGCGCTCGGGCTTCGTCGTCGACCTGAAACAGCTGAAAGAGATCCTCACCCGCGAAGTCCTCGACGCCATGGACCACCGCTTCCTCAACAAGGAAGTGCCCGAGTTCTTCAGCCGCATTCCGACCACGGAGAATCTCGCCATCGCCATCTGGCAGCGCCTGGCACCCAAATTGAAGGCCGCGCAACTGCATCGCGTGCGGGTCTATGAAACGCCAGACCTGTTCGTCGATTTCTATGGAGAAGCATGAAGGTCTATCTGACGCGCCGCTATCGCTTCTCGGCCTCGCACCGCCTGCATAGCGATGCCATGTCCGACACCGAGAACGCGGCCACCTACGGCAAGTGCAATAACCCGCATGGCCACGGACATAACTACACCGTCGAAATCACCGTCAGCGGCTCGGTGGATGAAAAAACCGGCATGGCCTGCAACCTGGTCGACCTCGACGACGCCGTGCACCGCCAGATCCTCGACCGCTTTGACCTGCAGAATCTGAACAAGGCCGCGGAATTCGCCGCCCAGGTCCCCACTACGGAAAACCTCTGCCGGTTGATTTACGATATTTTGCAGCGCACTTTCCATCATGCTCATCTGGAAATGGTAAGGATCGAAGAGACCATGTTGAACTCCTTCGCATACGCCGGAGGAGAAGAAGCTCTCAGGTAAGGCCAGGTATGCCTACGAAACCGTCGGTTGAGTCCGCCACGCTGACCAGCGCCAGCTTCGAAGAATTAGTGCGCGAAGTGATTGTGCGCATCGGCGAAGATCCCACGCGCGAAGGGCTGGTACGCACGCCGGAACGCGTCCGCCGCGCTTACGAATTCCTTACCCGCGGATACAAGGAAGACCCCGAAGCGCTGCTCAAGGGTGCGCTGTTCACCGTCAGCTACGATGAGATGGTCATCGTCAAAGACGTGGAGATGTTCAGCCTGTGCGAGCACCACCTGCTGCCGTTCTTCGGCAAAGTACACGTGGCCTACATCCCCAACGGCAAGGTGATCGGCCTGAGCAAGATCCCGCGCCTCATCGAGATTTTCTCCCGCCGCCTGCAGATCCAGGAGCGCCTGACCACGCAGATCGCGGAAATCATCCAAAAAGCCATCGAACCGCAGGGGGTGGGTGTGGTGATCGAGGCGCGCCACCTGTGCATGATGATGCGCGGCGTCGAAAAACAACACTCCGCCGCCGTGACCTCTTCCATGCTCGGCTGCTTCCGCAACGAGGAGGAGACCCGTTCCGAATTCCTCTCGCTGATTCGCGCCCGTCCCAACGGCATGTAGGGCGCGCATGGAGGAACCGCATCTCCGCGTCTGGTTGAGGGGTTTTCCGGGGCCCGGCGGGAGGCAAGGGCGAAAAGCTTCTTCCTAACCGCCCGCAGTCCTGCTACCTTCTTTCGCGACAATTGTGGCCACCTTCACCCCATCGCGCCTGCGCGGCAAAGCCGCTCTCATCACCGGCGCCTCCCGCGGCATCGGACTCGCGCTTGCCCATGCGCTCGCCGCCGAAGGCTGCAGCCTGGTCGTCACCGGCCGCAACCGCTCGGCACTGATCCGTGCCGGCAGGGAACTGGAGAAACACCGCGTGACCGTCCTCATCGTGGCCTGTGACATCCGCGATCCCGCCGCCGTCGACTCCCTTCAGCAGCAGATCAGGGGATGCTTCCGCCAACTCGACATCCTTATCAACAACGCCGGCGTCGGCCAACCCCACCAGAACGTCGACCAGCTCAACTACAGAATCTGGCGTGAAGTGATGGCCACCAACCTGGACGGCCTGTTTCTGGTCACACACGCGGTTCTGCCGCTGATGAAGCGTGGCGGAACCATCGTCAACAATCTTTCCATAGCCGCTAAGCGGGTCTTCCCCGGTTCCTCCGCCTACAACGCCTCCAAACACGGCGCCCTCGGACTCACCAACACGCTCCGCGAAGAACTCCGGCCGCGCGGCATTCGTGTTATCGCTCTCATGCCAGGCGCCACCGATACCGCCATCTGGAAGACCCTTTGGCCCGAAGCTCCGCGGCGCAAAATGATGTCAGCGGAAACGGTGGCGATGGCAGTTGTGAACGCGCTTAAGCTCCCGCCCGAAAGCGTGGCTGAGGAACTGCTGCTCCTGCCTGCCGCCGGAACCCTCTAATGTGCCCCTCTTCCGTATCCCGTCGTAGAGGCGGCGTTCTTTTCTTTGGGCAAGGCGTTTTACACATACAGCTGGCTGCCAAACGCGCTTGGGGCTTGGGTCACAGGTTCGCCCCGTCAATAAGCCCCGTAGCGTGTGCGGTGCGGCCGTTGCGGCATAAGCTTGATCAGCAGAATCCCGGCCACAAACCCTCCCACGTGCGCCCAGAATGCGATCCCCGGCCCGCCTTGTCCGGTCACCGCGATCGATGTGGCTGCTCCGCTCAGCAGTTGCAGCAGGAACCAGTAGCCGAGCACGATCCACGCCGGTAGCCACCAGAAGGTGAAGATGATGATCAGCGGCACAATAGTCAGCACCCGTGCCCGCGGATAGAGCACGAAGTACGCGCCCATCACCCCGGCTATGGCGCCGCTCGCGCCCACGCTCGGCACCCCCGAATACAGATTCAGCAGAATGTGCGCCACGGAGGCGGCGATCCCGCACACCAGGTAGAAAATCAGGTAAGGGAAGTGGCCGAGATAATCTTCGATGTTGTCACCAAAAATCCAGAGCACCCACATGTTCCCGATGATGTGCAGCCACGATCCGTGCAGGAACATCGACGTCAGGATAGGAAGGAAGGCGTCGGCCAGGCTGACGTTCGCCGTTGTCTCGAGCACCGCCGTCACATGGCGAGGCACCACGCCAAACTGAAAGATCAGCGCGTTGAGCTCCCGCTGGCTCTCGAGCCCCACCAACCACTCCCACAGGAAAATCACCGTGTTCAGCGCAATCAGAAAGTACGTCACGTAGGGCGTGCTAAAGCGGGGCGTGTCATCGCGGATGGGGATCATGCAAGAATTTCAGGCGTGGGCATTCGGGAAATTTGGTAACTTAAGATGGCGCGCGGCCGCGTTCCCCAGATTCCCCAACTGTTAACTTATCAAATCTTCATGAATGGCGTTGTGATTATCGACAAACCGGCCAGCCTCACCTCGCACGACGTGGTCAACCGCGTGCGCCGCAGCCTGCAGCAGCGCGCCGTCGGCCATCTGGGCACGCTGGACCCGCTGGCGACCGGGGTCTTGCCGCTGGTGACAGGCAACCTGACCCGTCTGGCGCAGTTCTACACTGCCTCGCAAAAGACTTACGAAGGCATCATCCGCCTCGGCTTCTCCACCGACACCTATGATGCCGAAGGCAGCCCCAGCAGTCCTGCCGCCAACGTTCAAGTATCACTTGAAGAGTTGAGGGAGCACGCCGCCCGCTTTCAGGGTGTGATCGAACAGATGCCGCCGCCCTTTTGCGCCAAGAAGATTCACGGAGTCCCGGCCTACAAGCTGGCCCGCAAGCACCGGGACGTCCCGCTCGAACCCGTGCGGGTAGAAGTCAAGGAGTTCGAGATCCTCAGCCTCGAAGGCGACCGGGCTGCGTTTCGCGCGCGCGTAGCGTCCGGCACTTATGTGCGCTCGGTGGCGCACGACCTGGGCCAGGAGCTGGGTTGCGGAGCCCACCTCGAATCGCTGCGCCGCACCAGCGTGGCCGAATTCGACCTGGCCGGCGCCCGCACACTCGAAGAAGTCGAAGACGCGGCGGCGAACAGGACCGCCGAGGAACTGTTCCTCCATCCACGCAAGCTGCTGCCCCAGTTTCCATCCGTGACGGCGACCGACGAGGCCACCGCCAGAATTCGCACCGGCCGCACCGTCAACCTTCCGGAGCTCTCCCGCAGCCGCTTCGTCAAGGTGTTTTACGGCCAGGCGGAGCTGATCGCCATCGCTGTGCGCGTCGCGGGCACCCTGTTCCATCCCAAAATCGTCTTTGCCGCCGAGCATAGCCCCCAACCTGCCGGAGCCTACAGCGGCAGGGAATAGAGAACTCGCGATATCATCAACCACATGGCCTCAGCAATCACCGCGCAACGCCCCCTACCGGACGAACACGATCCCTACTACTCGCGCTACATCTCGCTGGTTCCTGAGGGCGACGTCCTGGACACCCTGCGGGCCCAGATGGCCGATACCCGGGCGCTCCTCGGCGGGCTCAGCGAAGACCAAGGCAACTTTCGTTACGCCCCGGGCAAGTGGACTATCAAGGAAGTCGTCGGCCATCTCAGCGATACCGAACGCGTCTTCGCCTACCGCGCCCTGCGCATCGCCCGCAACGACCAGACGCCCATCGAAGGTTTCGAGCAGGATGACTACGTGCGTTTCGGACCCTTCGCCCGCCGCTGGCTCGCCGGATTGGTCGAGGAATATGGCGCCGTCCGTGAATCGAGCCTCTGCCTGTTGCGCGCGCTCGACGAAGAGGCTTGGTCGCGCCGCGGCATCGCCAATAAGGCGGCCGTTTCCGTACGCGCCGTCGCCTTCATCATGGCCGGGCACGAACTGCACCACCGCCGCGTCCTCAAAGAGAAATACCGCCTGTGAACTGGAGGACCGGCGTCGCTGTCCGTTCCCGATCACCGCGCATCAGCGTACCGCCGGCTGGGGTCTGACGGTCGGACGCGAAGCTCCGCCCTATCCAAACGGATACTCCGCTAACCAACCGTGGTCAACTATCACTCCTGTCTGGGGCTGTTAGGAATTCACAGACGCCGCCGATCGCCGCGACTTTACGCACGATTGCGCCCTCCGCGGCTGTGGACACAAACGGCAGCCGGGTTGCTCTCACCCTCTCTATGGCAACCACTGTATTCATCGGCGAGCTATGGGAGGGTTTCGTGACCACCGCCAAGAGGGGGAGGATTCTCAAGGCTCTACCGAGAAAAGCGCAAAAGGGAGATTTGCATACCGTGGTTACCGGCAAGCTTGAGGATGGCTCGGCCAGAATCCGGATTTACCTCTGCAAACAATCGGGCGACGGAACGCGGGGGAACCATGCCGCCTGGGCACCGTTTCAGCTTGGCGCCAACCTACAGCAGCGGGAATAAACTGCCGGCGGCGGCGCCGCGAGCGTGGAAGGGCACGGTAGGGGATGGACTGCTATCGTGAAATTTCCGCCTCGAGCACCGGGCGTTGGGAGACGCGGGTGCGCCGCTGGCAGATCAGCCGGATTATCAATGTCCGATAAGAGGTATTATGTAAAACAGGCGGCACGGTGCAACTTTAGGGGCTCACCCAGCCCGTGCGCCTGAGAGCTAGCGCAGAATCTCCAGTATCTTCGCCAGGTTGGCGTCCTGCACCAAAGCTTGCATCGATCGGTCGAGCGTCACAACCTTCCCCTTATGGTGGATGGCAAGCGCCAAGAGATATGCATCGGTGATTTGTTGATGCCCCACGATCGTGGTACCCAGCAAGCCAAGTGCCTCCGGCAGCGGTAAAACGTCCGGCCAGAAATGATGGGAAGGATGCCGAAGATTCTTCCTCAATGCCTCCCGCGCATCGGCCACGCTTGGGGCATACGGCGCAAACGCCGTGCCGGAGAGGACGCGCACAAACCCTGCCTGTGTGAAAGGGCACGTGGCCCATCCGTCGTCGGCGTGGCGGCCGAACCACCGCTCGGCAGTGGTGTGACTGGGGTGGGTCGGCCAAACCAAGGCGATCAGAACATTGACGTCCAGGAGGGCAATCATCAATCGATTTCGTCGGCGAGCCGCTCAATCAGCTCCGTATCCACGGGCGGAGCGTCCGCTGGCAACACGAACACATGCAGACCGTTGACCTCCCGGGTCGGCAAGGGCGTGGTCAGCGCCCGCTTCACCAGCTCGGAAACCGCTTTCCCCATCGACAGCGATCGCGCCTCGGAATACTGCTTCACCAGATCCAGAACGTCTTCATCAAGGTTCAGAGTCGTCCGCATGCAGATATGATGTCATCTTGCAGAGATGATGTCAATAATCCGCGCAGCGCATCAACATACCTAGGCTGATGTTCACGCTGCATGTGCCATTAGTAAGATCACATCGCACACCGGAAAGAAACCCACTTGTGACCTCGTGGACGCCACTCTCTGGGAAGAGAAACACTCTCCTGTGCCGCAACCGGTGGTGCGGGAACAAAATAGGGATTCGGATGCCCATCCAGTCATAGTGCATCCGCTGGGCAAAATGAAGAAAGCAAGACGTGGCAAAACGAAGAGCGATGCAGGCAGAGAAGTAGGCTGCCTAGTGGCTGTCTCAGTGTCTCAAGTCACTACATCTTGTACCGGCCGGTGTCCTCGTCGCTCAGTCCTTCGAGCCACTTGCGCAGCTCTTCGCTTGTCACCCGGTCGGCTCCGGCGGCGGCCTGCTTGGAGTTCTTCAGAACCTCGTCTTCCACGTAAATCGGGCAGTCCACGCGCAAGGCCAGCGCCAGCGCGTCCGAGGGACGGGAATCGACGCTGATGACCCGGCCTTCCCTCTCCAGCCAGATCACGGCAAAGAAAGTGTCCTCGCGCAGTTCGGTCACCACCACTTTGTGCACATTGGCATCCAGGCCGACCAGTACATTCTTGATCAGGTCATGGGTCATGGGACGCGGCGTGGCCACCTTTTCGATCTCCAGCGCAATCGCGTTGGCCTCGTAGATTCCCACCCAAATCGGCAGCACCGTGTCGGTCCCCACGTCTTTCAGGATCACGATGGGCATGTTCGTGACCGGATCCATCATCAGCCCGCGAATTTTCATCTCGACTTCCATCCCCGACCCCCTGGGAACTTGCGAGTAACGCGCGCGCCCCGGTAGCTCGCATTTCCCCGTCCGCTGCCTTCCACGTTGGCAGCCGGACAACTCGCTTATATCACCAATTCGCCTAAAAGGCTGTTAGGAAAACACTCTGTCGTAATCACCGGAACGTAGCTACCTGCAGCCAGGGCCACTCCGTCGGGTGCGGTAAAATTCAACACTTTGTTCTGCGAGGTGCGCCCGCTCCACTGTTTGCGCGGCTCGTTCCGGCCTTCAACCATTACTTCAACCCGCTGCCCAAGATGCCGCCGGTTGCGCCGCTTCTGAATGACGCGCTGCCTTTCCAGCAAAACATTGAGCCGGCGGGCCTTTTCTTCCTCGGGAATCGCGTCTTCGAGGCTCAACGCGGGAGTGTTGGGCCGAGGCGAATACTTGAAGCCAAACACGCCGTCGTATTCGACGCTATCGAGCAGCGATAGGGTTTGCTCGAAATCCGATTCCGTCTCCCCCGGGAAGCCCACGATGATGTCGGTGGTCAGGCTGATCTCTCGCCGCGCAGCCTTCATCCACGAGATGCGCTCCAGGTACTGGTCGCGGGTGTAAAGGCGCTGCATGGCGTCAAGCACGCGGGTGGAACCGCTCTGCACCGGCAAGTGGACGTGGTCGCAAAGCGTCTCCACCGAATCAATGGCTTCGACGATGTCCCGCCCGAAATCCCGCGGATGCGATGTGGTAAAGCGCACTCTCCGGATGCCAGGCACCTGGCCAACTGCAGCCAGCAGTTCGGCGAACGAGCTCTTCCCTGCCGGGTCTTTGTAGGAATTCACGTTCTGGCCCAGTAACTGGATCTCCGTATAACCGAGCTCGGCCATACGGCGCGCTTCCCCGAGCACCGAATCCGATGTTCGGCTGCGCTCTTTGCCGCGCGTGAACGGTACGACGCAGTAGGCGCAGAACTTGTCGCAACCTTCGATGATGGTGATGTAGCCGCGATGCGGGTTACTGCGCGAGGTGAACTCGGTCTCGAAGCACTCGTCGGTCTGGCGGTCGTCGAGCCCCGTCACGTGCCGGTTCCCGGCCTCAATCTGCACCAGCATTTCCGGCAAGTTGCGGTAGGACGCGGATCCACATACCAACGAGACATGGGGCGCACGCTCGAAGATCCTTTCGCCTTCCTGCTGCGCCACGCAGCCCAGCACCCCGAAGCGCTTGCCTTCCTTGAGAAATTTCTTGTAGTCGGCCAGTCGGTGGAAGACCTTCTGCTCGGCCTTGTCGCGGATCGAGCAGGTATTGTAAAGCACCAGGCCGGCTTCTTCGACTGTCTGGACCTGCCGGTATCCTTCGGAAATCAATGTGCCAATGACCTTTTCTGAGTCATGGACATTCATCTGACAGCCAAATGTCTCCAGGTAAAACGTCTTTGGCGAATCTGCAGCCATCCGGCTTCAAGTATAGCGCAGCACTTATGCTAGCTCCCGGCCGACGGGCCGCTCTGGGCGGGCTATTCTGATGTTCCTCCGCTCAGCTCGCGTGACCTAGGCTCTCATCGCGCCCCATGCCGGATATGAACGACCTCTACCTGCTTCCGCCTTTTCCGCACGCGATAGAGCACGCAGTAGACAGTCGGCGAAACGTGGTCAGGCTGGTAAAGTGCAAACTCCGACCCCCCAGAATTTCTTTCTCGTGCTAGCCGGACAACCGCGCTTGCGTCTAATTTCACCGAGGAGACCCATACCCATGAGACTCACCGCCTCGGTTCTGCTGATCTCGCTCTCGCTTTCTCTCTGCGCCCTGGCGCAGACCGAGAACCAGACGCCCCAAGCTCGGCCCACCCTCAAAAGCGTGCTGCTCGAACAGTTGCGCACCACGCACAGCACCAAAGACTGGTTTGTCGACGGCAATACCGCCATCGCGGGATTGACACCCGATCAAGCCAATTGGACCGACGGCAAGGGCAATCACTCCATCGGCCAACTGACCTATCACTTGGTGTTCTGGAACCAGCGCAGCCTGGCCAAGTTCAAGGGAGAGGCCCAGGGCGACTTCAGCGGCAACAACGACGAAACGTTTAACAACTTCGACAGCAAGAAGTGGACCGCCACCGTGCAGCAGTTCGACCAGGTCATGACCGATTGGGAGAAGGCCGTAGAGTCCGCCGACGACAAGAGACTCGAGAAGTGGTACTCACTCATCGCCCATGTTGGAACCCACAACGCCTATCATATCGGACAGATCGTCTACATCCGCAAGCTGCAGGGATCGTGGGATCCGGACAAGGGCGTGAAGTAGCGAGCAGCGGCACCTGGCAAGGCAGCGTACCAGGTGTCTCGGCAGCGTGGGCTTCGCGACCAAGAAGATTTCCCGCCATCTTTCCGGGAATCATTGACTGCAAAACGCTTGCACACTGACTGGCAGGCGCGCGCCTCAACAATGCTTCTCGTGCGATCCGGCTGAGGGTTTATCCGTCGTCCAGTCAGTCCAGAAGTGCCAGGAATGGCACGCGCCGCTTCCGAAGAACGGTTCCCCAAGCGCATTCGGGCCTTTCCGCTCTCCCGTCAGCGCGAGTCCACTGTCTTCCCTTCTTCCAGGTAGGCCTGCGCCCATTCGAGAACCCGCACCCAGCCCTGGCGATGGCCTTCGGCAGCCTGCGGCGCACCTGCAAAGCCCGATTGCCGGACCTTCACGACGGTCCCGGTTCCTGCCCGTCGCGGCCCGCTAGGCTGCAAGCCGTGCACGTCTCGCGGCTCCAGTTCCCAGCGCACCAGGGTATGCAGCGGATGATGCCAGTCGGGCAGCCAAGTGTGCACCAGCAGGCGCGGCGGATCGATTTCCACGTATTCGCCTTCCACGCGGAAGGGCGTGCCGTCCTTGCCGACGCCGTGGCTCGACCATCTGCCGCCTACGCGCAGGTCGGCCGACCATTCGGTGATGCGGTACATATCCTTCTGTCCCCACCAGAGAGGCATCTGCTTGGGATCGGTGATCGCCTGAAAAACGCGCTCCGGCGGCGCCGCGATGAAGATTTCCGCGACGACTGTGTCCTGATCCGGTGTGATTGCGGCAGTGGCCATATTCAGGTCTCCTGTCAAACGAGATTGTTTCCGTCAGAGCCCGGTCCGAGAACTTAGGAGGCCTTGCGGGTTGCGACGGTTTCGCCGCGTTCCAGCAGGGCCTGGATCCACCCCAGCATCCGCGGCCAACCCTGATAGCTTTCCGCCAGTTCCGGATAGGCCGACAATCCGACGTGGCGAAGGCGAAGCAGCGTTCCACCCTGGGTCGGTTCCAATTCCCAGCGCACGGTGGTCTTCGCCGCCTTGGTCCAGCTCGCGATCCAGGTGTGCACCAGAAGGCGCGGCGGGTCGAATTCCAGGTACTGGCCCTTTACCTCGAAGATACTTCCGTCCGGGCGCAGGCCCACACAGTGCCAGCTTCCGCTGGGGCGAAGATCGCAGGTGAACTCGGTGCAGCGGTAAAGATTCCCTTGTCCCCACCAATTGACGACCTGCGCCGGATCCACCAGCGCCTGAAACACGCGCTCGGGAGCGGCGGCAATGTGAATTTCGGCGAGAATTTCGTCGGTCGTCACTTGCATGCTTGCCGATTCTGTCATGGATCATCTCCCTCCACCCCGGGCGTGCGGACGGCTTCAGTTCTTGCGATGCAGATCGAAGTGCGCGACCTTGCTCTGTCCACCCTCCATCCATGTCCACTCCTCGCTGTAGTGGTTGGCGTCGGCGAAGGTGAAGACGGCATGGTGGATGTGCCCGGCCTGCGGGCTGGCCAGGTTGGTGGCATCGACGAAGTTAAATTCCATGGTCTTCCCGTCGGGCGAGAGGCTGGCGGCCATGCGAGGCTGGTTGCCGGAGGCACAGAAGTGGGTCATCAGCAGGCGGCTGCCGTCCACCGTGTACATCGTGACCATGGACGCGTGGGTGGCATCGGCCATGACGGCGGTGCCCTGCGAGACGACCCGGTAGTTGACGGTGACCGGTTCGTCTCCCATCTTCCCTTCCCAGGTTCCGGCCATGGACTTCAACTTGTCGAAGGCTCTCTGCCCGTCGGACTGCGCGAAGGCGGCCGCGGCGGTGAGCATCAACACCAAGCAAAAGACGTTGCGAAGAGTTTTCATTTTCGTCTCCTCAAATTTGACTGCCACTGCTTCTATGACTCGTCCTTGCGGGATCGTCTACCTTCCGCGATCTCCTTGGCGTATTCCGATTCGACAAACGCCTTCAGGTTGGCCAGGTTGCGCTGCCAGAACACGCGGTATTGGTCCAGCCAGGAATCGACAGCCTTCAACGGTTCCGGATTCAGACTGTACAAGCGGTGCCTTCCTTCGCGGCGCTCCTCGACCAAGTGCGCACGGCGCAGCAAGCGGAGGTGCTTGGAGATGGCCGGTCGTGATACGGGGAACGACTGGGCGATGTGTCCTGCCGGCTGGCTGCCTGTGCGCAACAGGTCGAGCACGGCACGGCGAGTGGGATCGGAGAGGGCGTGAAAGGTGGCCTCGGCCGAATATGTAACCGAACGGTTCCGCATAATATGTAACTGTATGGTTACGGAATGAGCATTGTCAAGAGAAATTTTCAGAGGCGCAAGGGAGCGAATTCTTGAGGTTGCGACATCACTATGAGTGGGAGGATGCGCACCCCGTCGCCTTTCCTTCGGGCAGCGGGACGAATTTCCCCTTCATGACATTCCCTTTGATCCACTTCTCGATAGGATCCAGCAGACGAGCGTTTGGGTCCCCGTAACGCATCACGCCAGCCGAACCCTCTTGATGCAGTGAGCTGCTGTTAAACCTGCCGAAAATACGGTGCAGGCCGGATGGGCACGTTGCTGGCTCAGCATCGAAGATTCCGACTTAGTGGCCGTTGCTGCCAGTTACCAGTTCGAGGAACGCTTGATGAATGCGAGTATCCTCCGATAACTCGGGGTGGAACGTGGCGGCCATAGTCTTTCCCTGGCGGACCGCGACGGGATCGCGGCCCTCGGTGGCAATGACTTCGACGGCCGGGCCGACGTGCTCAATTTTCGGGGCGCGGATGAAGACCATCTCGATCGGCGAGTTGCCCAACCGGCCTTCGCGGATGGAGCTGTCAAGCTGGCGTCCATAGGCGTTGCGGCGGATCGAGATGTCGAGCGCGCCGAGTCCCGCCTGCTTCGGGTTTTCCACTTCGCGGGCCAGCAGGATGGCTCCGGCGCAGGTGCCGAAGGTGGGCTTCAGGCGCACGAACTGCTTGAGCTTCTCGAATCCCTCTGTACCAAGCAGCTTGAGAAACGTGCTTGACTCGCCGCCGGGGATAACCAGCCCGTCAATCTGGTCCAACTGTTCGGGCTTTTTGACCAGCACAACGGTAGCGCCAAGAGCTTCCAGGCGGCGGCGGTGCGCGTCGAAATCGCCCTGCAGGGCCAGGACACCGATGGTCATAGGGCCGCTCCGTGGCTTTCTACCATCCCCTCGTCTGCAGCATGTGGGCTTGGTCGAGCCCCGAAACGGCGAGGCCTTTCATGGCGCCAGTCAGGTCTTCGCTGACTTCAAGCAACACTTTAGGATCGTTGAAGTGGGTCGCAGCCTTTACTATGGCGCGGGCGCGCTTCTCGGCTTCCCGGGGATCGGCGAATTCGGTCGAGTTCTTCATGAAGATGCCCGAGCCCACAAAGACAGCCTCGGCTCCGAGTTGCATGACCAGCGAAGCGTCGGCGGGAGTGGCGATGCCTCCGGCGGAAAAGTTTGGCACCGGCAGCTTCCCTGCCTCGGCGACAATGCGGATCAGTTCATAAGGCGCGCCGTGTTCTTTCGCCCTCGCATAGAGCTCTTCTTCGCTAAGCACGGTCAGGATCTTCATCTCCTGCACGATCTGCCGGATGTGCTTGACGGCGTGGACGACGTCGCCAGTGCCGGCTTCTCCCTTGGTGCGGATCATGGCTGCGCCTTCCGCGATGCGGCGCAGGGCTTCGCCCAGGTTACGCGCGCCGCAGACAAACGGTACCGTGAAAGCGTGTTTGTCCACGTGGTGGGCCTCGTCGGCAGGGGTGAGGACTTCGGACTCATCGATGTAGTCGACGCCGAGTTCCTGGAGAATCTGGGCCTCGGCGAAGTGACCGATGCGGCACTTGGCCATTACCGGGATGGAGACGGCGGCCATGATCTCGCGAATCTTCTTCGGAGAAGCCATGCGGGCGACGCCGCCCTCGGCGCGGATCTGCGCGGGCACCCGTTCGAGCGCCATGACGGCCACCGCGCCGGCTCTTTCGGCAATTTCCGCCTGGCGGGCGTCGGTGACATCCATGATGACTCCGCCTTTGAGCATCTCTGCGAGGCCGGTTTTCAGGCGCAGGCTGGTAGTATCTGCGGGGCGTTGCCGGGCGGATTCCCGGCGCACTCCGTTTTTCGGCTGCTTAGCCAGCGCACGCTTTCCGTTACTCTTCGACATAAGTCCTCTTTTCCGGGAACAACTGGTTTTAGTATGCCTGTTCTAATGGCTAGCTCGAAATGTCCATTTAGTCTATTCTTACCATACCATTTATGGCGAAGCAGTCGAGCACGCTGCCCCTGAATTTGCCGGAACCGCCGCCGGCCGTGCCGCTTTACCGCTGGTTCTACGAGGAGCTGCGGCGTGCGATTCTCGCCGGACGCCTGCCTTCGGGGGCTCGCCTGCCGGCCACGCGCGACCTGGCGGCGCAGTACGGGCTGTCGCGTCCCACGATCGTGACCGCGTTTGAGCAATTGCGGTCGGAGGGATACGTGGAAGGCAGGGTGGGCTCAGGGACTTACGTGAGCGAGACGCTGCCCGATGCGCTGCTGCAGGTGCCGAGCGCGAAATCGGCGGTGAAGGGAAAGACGCGCAAGATTCGCTTTTCCGAATATGCGCGGCGCCTGCCGGGGTTTGCGCGCAACCCGTTTCGTCCGGTGCGCGCGTTTCGCGCCAGCTATCCGGCACTCGACGCCTTTCCCGTCAGTTTGTGGGCGCAGGTGGCGGCGCGGCGTTTGCGGCGGACCTCGGTGCAGTTGCTGGGCGGGGGCGAAGCGCTGGGGTATCGTCCTTTGCGCGAGGCTGTGGCGGAGTATCTGAACACTTCGCGCGGGGTAAAGTGCACGGCCGAGCAGGTGCTGATTATTTCCGGCGTGCAGCAGGCACTCGACCGGGCCGCCCACCTGCTGCTCAATCCGGGCGATGCGGTATGGATGGAGGATCCCGGTTATCCCGGGGCGGGCCATGTGTTCGAGGCGATGGGGGCGAGGATCTGCCGGGTGCCGGTCGATATCGATGGGGTGAATCTGGAAGAAGGGCGGCGCCGCTGGGATCGGCCGCGGCTGGTCTATGTGACGCCCGCGCACCAGTTCCCTCTCGGAGTCACCATGAGCCTGGCGCGGCGGTTGGCGCTGCTGGCGTGGGCAAGGCGCGCCGGCGCGGTGATCTTCGAGGACGACTACGATTCGGAGTATCGTTACGCGGGGCGTCCGATTCCCGCGCTGCAGGGCCTCGATCCGGCGGGGCTGGTGATTTTCGCGGGCAGCTTCAGCGACGCGCTGTTTCCCGGGCTGCGGTTGGGGTATGTGGTGGTGCCGGAGGCGATGGTGGATAAATTTGCCGCTGCCGAGTCAGTGAGTACGCATCATCCGCCGCTGATTGAGCAGGCGATTCTGTGCGACTTCATCAGCGAAGGACACTTTGCGCGCCACGTGCGCCGCATGCGGGAGCTCTATGCCGAGAGGCTCGGGGTGTTGCTGGAGTGCGCGCATGCGGAACTGGACGGGCTCGTGACCATTCCTCCCGTGGAAGCTGGGCTGCGTACGGTGGCGTGGCTGAGGCGAGGCATACGCGCGGAGGGCGCGGCGCGCGCGGCAGCCAGGCACGACGTCGATGTGCTTCCGCTGAGCCGGTACGCCTACGGGCGCTCGCCGGTCAACGGCCTGGTGCTGGGCTTTGCGGCGGTGGATGAGCGGGAAATTCGGCGGGGAGCAGCTGAGCTGGCCAGGGCTCTCGGAACCGTGTAGGTGCATCTTGACGGGTCGTCTATGCTGTTAGTGGCTTTACGCGGGGAATTAGAGGCACCGCTTGTAAGGCTAATTTACGCCATCTCTCGGAGATGGCGAACTTAGGCCCCAAGGACCTTCACTTGCGCCCACATTCGTCGGTCGTTCGCGGTACCCTGCTTGTTTTCTGCCTGGTTGCATCCCTCCAAAGCCTGCTGGCCCAGGCGACGCCGGAGTCTCCGGCCGCGGTTTATCAACAATTACAAAATGTCGCCGCGATCGATAAGTGCGTCCAGGCGGAGAATGCGGTTCTCAAGCGGGATCGAGTAACTCTCACCTTTTTCCGCGGCATGGTGTATTTCTCACCGGCGGTCGCGGGCAATGTTCGGGCCGCGGTTTTTGTGGGCGAGGGGCGTCTGCAAGCCGCACCCCCGGCAGTCGATTTCGAACGCGATCACGTTCGCCGCATGCTGAAAGCCGACGAAGTGTCATCCGACTTCAAGACTGCCGTGCTGCGCTTCACCGACGATACCGCCGGCGAGCTGATCAAGGCCGGCTTTCGCCAGGCGCAATGCGGCTCGGAGCAGGCCAGCCGCCTGGGGGTGGAACTGGAGCCGCGCCTTCTGAAAGAGGCCGGGATGAATGTCTCGGCACGACAGCTGCAGTCCATTTTGAACGGAGAGACGGCGGGATTCTTCCTGGCCCAGGTGAACGGAGGCAAACTGGGACGCTTCACTTACCTGTTTGATCCGCAGGCACGTATTCCCGCCGACGCCTTCGGTATCGATGCAGGAGAGGTGGGACTCATCTTTGCCTACGACGAAACCCTTTATGGGAATGACGTGTGGATGGCTTTTAATTCCGAACAGGAATACGCAGCCGGAATTGCCGCATATTCCGACACGTACAACTTGGTGGATACGAAGCGATACGGGCTGACTTTGGACCTCATGGAACCAAAGAAAGTGCTGGGCCTGAATGCCAAGATAGATGTCGTTTGCCGGAAGAACGGAGTCCGAGTGATCCCGTTTGCCGTGGGCGAGGGTCTGAGCCGGGACTACGCCGAGCGCCGCAAGAAGCAGCTTCACGTCCTGGGTGCTCATCTGGCGGACGGGACGGAGTTGCCTTTCTTCCAGGAGCCGTGGGAGGGCGGGTTCAGCATCGTCCTGCCTCAGGCGGCCTCCGCGGGCGAGCATCTGGCGCTTAACCTCGATCTGAAGGGCGACTTCATGATGGAGTCGGAGGCGGTGGCGGGCACCTACTTCCCGCGAAGCGCGGAAACCTGGTACCCGCGTCACGGCTATCTGGGCCGCGCCCAGTTTGACGTATCGATGATTCATCGCAAGGGCGATCGCGTCGTCAGTATCGGCGAGTTGGTCCACGAGGGTCCGGCGGAGGCTGGGAAAGACGCTATCGCCACCGAATTTCGCATGGAGCAGCCCATCGGCTTTACTTCCTTTGCCGTCGGGCCGTATGAGATTCACCGCGACGCGGCAATGGTGAACAATCAGCGATTGCCCATCGAATTCTACTCGATGCCGGGGAACCGCGCCGCCATCAAGGAGGATTTCATTCTGGCGGAGATGAACAACAGCGTCCGCTTCTTCAGCCAGATGTTCGGCAATTATCCCTATTCCATATTCCGGGGCGTGTATCGCCCCTTTGATTTCGGGCAGGGATTTCCCACCACCATCATGATTCCCAACGCCGATCTCGCCAACTACTCCACGTATTCCTTTATTGCGCACGAGACTTCCCACCAGTGGTGGGGGGATATGATCGAGTGGCGCTCGTACCGGGACCAGTGGCTGAGCGAAGGATTCGCCCAGTACTCGGGGATGCTCTACGCGCAGTTGCGCGATAAGACGTCATCGGAAAGGCAGTTGATCGAGACGGCGCGGCAAGAACTGAAGACGCCTCCCGGCACATTGACCGGTGTCGGCCATGGCAGGCTAGCGGATGTGGGCCCGCTGGTGATGGGGTATCGCGTGGAAGGGCGAGAGACGCGGGGAGCGTATCAGGCTCTGGTTTACGACAAGGGAGCGCTGGTGCTGCGGATGCTGCACTTTCTGTTTACAGACACGCAGACCGGGGATGGGACCCCGTTCTTCGACATGATGCATGACTTCGTGGAGCGGTACAAAGGCAAATCAGCCAGCACCGAACAGTTCTTCGCGGTCGCGAGCGAACACGTGCAGAACACCCCGCTGGCGAAGAAGTACGGGTACAAAGACCTGAACTGGTTCTACCGACAGTGGGTGACTCAGGCGTATCTGCCGTCCTATGAACTTTCTTATCACCTGGAGCCGGATGCGGGCGGCGGAGTCTTATTGAAGGGGGAGTTGTCACAAACTGGGCTTCCGGACGGAGAAACCTGGTTCAGTGTGCTGCCCCTGGTGGTGCACACAGCTGGAGGAGGGATGGCGCGGGGCAGTGTTGCCGTCCTCGGTCCGCGTACGCCGGTCAGCATCCGATTGCCGCAGGCGCCCCAGAAAGTAGAGTTGGACCCGGACCTGTGGGTCCTGTCGGACAAGACTTCGATCAGCAAGCGTTAGGACTACTTCTCCACAAAGCTGGCGAACATCTTCTTGGGGTCGATGGCGATGAACAGGCCTTGGCTGCGGGCCAGAACCTCGTTTTTCTGGTTGAGGATTTCGGCCATGTTGATGTGGCGGCGTCCGGTGACTTCGACTTCGCGCGATTCCACGCGCAGAGGCTTATTGAGCGGAACCGGTTTCAGGTAATCCACCGTGATCTGCGAGGTGAGGGCAACGACGTGACGGAGTTTGTTCACCTTGCCCATGGCCTCGTCGAGGATGGTGGCGATGATGCCGCCGTGGCAGTGTCCGGGAGGGCCGGTGTAGCGCTTGCCCAGGCGGAAGCGGCAGACGAAGCAGTGGCGTTCCTCGTCGTGGGTGAATTTCAGCCGCATGCCCTCGGGGTTGTGTGGGCCGCAGGCAAAGCAGAAGTTTTTCTGCAGGCGGACGTAGCGGGTCTCGTGGCCGGAGGCCTTCCTGGCAGGCATGTCGGGGGAGATTTTATCGTGCTGGGGGGATAGCTGTCGTCGCTGAACCCGGCGTTTCGAGTCGCGCTGGATTGGATCGCCCATCCGGTGCGGGACGGAGGCGGCCCCCCATCCTCCATTGGCGGAATTAGCCCGTTTCCGGGCCGGTTGGACGAGGGCGCTCGCCTTACGCGGGCGTCGTTCTTCTCTATTGCGACGGAATCCTGTATAAAAAAAGGTCCCCGCACGGAATTGCTTACCCGCGACGATTGTTTTCGTCGAACCTCGTGCGTCACCAGGTTTCTCGGACATTTTTCTGGACAAGGAGTTCCACCTTGCGCTCATTTCGCCGCCTGTCTCTCGTTTTCGCGCTCCTTTGTAGCGTTTCTCTGCTGTCGCAAACCACTCCTTCGGTTCCGCCGGAGAGCAAGAAGCAGGAACCTCCCGTCGCCAAGGGCAACAAGAAGAAGGAAAAACCGGCGCAAGAGGCGGCCAAGCCCGGCGAAGAAGAGAAAAAAGGCGGCATGACTGCTGACACCTTCAGCGGGCTGCAATTCCGCCTGATCGGCCCTTCGGTGGCGTCAGGGCGTGTGATTGCTTTTGCGGTAAATCCGAAGAACAAGTCGGAGTACTACGTGGGCACGGCGTCGAGCGGGGTGTGGAAGACTACGAACGACGGCACGACCTGGAGTCCGATGTTCGACGGTGAGGGATCGTATTCAATCGGCTCGGTCACGCTCGATCCCAACGATCCGTCCGTCGTCTGGGTGGGGACCGGCGAGAGCAACAGCCAGCGTAGCGTGGGCTACGGCGACGGCGTGTATCGCTCCGACGACGGCGGCAAGAGCTGGAAGAACATGGGGCTGAAGAAGTCGGAGCATATCGGGCGGATCGTGGTGGATCCGCGCGACAGCAAGGTGGTCTACGTGGCTGCCGAGGGGCCACTGTGGGGGCCGGGCGGGGACCGCGGACTCTACAAGACGACCGATGGCGGCAAGACGTGGAAAACGGTGCTGACCATCAGTGAAAACACCGGCGTTGCGGATGTGGCGATTGATCCTTCGAATCCGGATATCGTTTACGCGGCGGCCTACCAGCGGCAGCGACACGTGTTTACCCTGATTGACGGCGGCCCGGAGAGCGCCCTCTATAAGTCAACCGACGCGGGAGCGACCTGGAACAAACTGAAGTCCGGGTTGCCGTCGGAAGATCTGGGACGCATTGGGCTGGCGGTTTCGCCGGTTGATCCCAACGTGGTGTATGCCACGGCCGAGGCGGCCAACAAGAAAGGCGGCGTCTTCCGCTCGACCGACAGGGGCGCAACCTGGGAAAAGCGCAACGACTTCGATGCCGGCGCCATGTATTACGGGCAGGTCATCGCCGATCCCAAGAACGTGGACCGCATTTACCTGATGAACGTTTCGCTTCGCGTCTCCGACGACGGCGGCAAGACGCTGCACAAGATCAACGAGGTGAATCATCACGGCGACAATCACGCCATCTGGGTGGATCCCGAGAACACGAAGCACCTGTTGCTGGGCAGTGACGGCGGCGTGTATGAGAGCTTCGACGAGTTTGCCAGCTGGCAGTTCAAGGCCAACCTGCCGACGGTGCAGTTCTACGATGTGGCGGTGGACAACGCGGTCCCCTTCTACAACGTCTGCGGAGGCACGCAGGACAACTTCTCGTGGTGCGGGCCTTCGCGCACGAAAAACATCAACGGGATCATGAACTCCGACTGGTTCGTCATCACCGGCGGAGACGGGTTCCATGCGGCGGTGGATCCCGAGGACCCGAACACCGTTTACGGGGAATCGCAGTACGGCGTGCTGGTGCGTTTCGACAGGCGGACGGGCGAGCAGATCCTGATTCAGCCGCAGGAAGGCAAGGGCGAACCGCCGATGCGCTGGAACTGGGATTCACCGATCTTGGTCAGCCCGCATTCGCACACCCGGATTTACTTTGCGGCCAACCGGTTGTTCCGCAGCGATAATCGCGGCGATACCTGGAAGGCGATCAGCTCCGACCTGACGCGGCAGATTGACCGCAACCAGCTCCCGGTGATGGGGAAAGTGTGGGGCCCGGATGCGGTGGCCAAGAACACCTCGACCTCGTTCTACGGAAACATCGTGGCCCTGACGGAGTCGCCCCGGCAGGAGAACCTGATCTACGTGGGAACTGATGATGGCCTGATCCAGGTAACGACGGACGGCGGCGCTTCCTGGACCAGGTACGACAAATTTCCCGGTGTGCCGGAGAAGACTTACGTCAGCCGGCTGGCAGCCTCGCACTTCGACGCCAACACCGTGTACGCATCGTTTGAGAACCATAAGAACTCCGACTTCAAGCCCTACTTGCTGAAGTCGACCGACAAGGGCAAGACCTGGACTTCGATCGCCTCCAATCTGCCGGAGAACGGCCCGGTGCTGGCGATTGCCGAAGACACGGTGAATCCTGATTTGCTGTTCGTGGGCACCGAGTTCGGCGCGTTTTTCAGTCTCGATCGCGGGCAGAAGTGGATTCAGCTGAAAGGCGGGCTGCCCACGACTGCGGTGCGCGACATGGTGATCCAGGCGCGGGAGAACGACCTGGTGATCGCCACTTTTGGGCGTGGCTTTTACGTGTTCGATAACATCGCGCCGCTGCGCCAGGTGAAGCCGGAGACCTTGCTGCAGGAGGCCGCGCTGTTCCCCGTGAAGGATCCGCTGCTGTACATCGAACGGCTGCCGCTGGGCATTCCCAGGCATGGATTCGAAGGCGATGCGTTCTACGCGGCCGACAATCCACCATTTGGCGCGATCTTCACCTATTACTTGAAGGAAAAGTTGAAGACCCGCAAGGAGCAGCGGCAGGAGGCGGAGAAGGAGGCGGCGAAGAAGAATGAGACGCTTCCCTACCCCACGCACGACCAGCTGCGGGCGGAGGCCGAGGCGCCCGCGCCGCAAGTGTATTTCGTAGTGTATGACGATTCCGGAGCGCCCATCCGAAGGGTCGAGGGCTCCACCAGCGAGGGCTTCCATCGCACCAATTGGGATCTGCGGTATTTTGCACCGTCGTTGCCGGAGCGGGAAGGCGGAGGCGAAGAGGAAGACTTTCCGAGCGCCGGTGCCATGGGGCCGCTGGTGCTGCCGGGCAAGTACTCGGTGAAGATGTTCAGGAACGTCGAGGGAACGGTCACGCAGGTCGGCACGGCGCAATCGTTCACCGTGGTGGCCGATGGCGCATCGGCGGTGAGTCCGGTCGACCGGACGGCGCAGGAGGCGTTCAACCACAAGGTATCGAGCCTCTATCGCGCGGTTTCAGGCGCGATCAGTTCGGCGAATGAACTTGAGGAACACCTGAAGGTCATGCGCAAGGCGATCCAGGACACGCCGAATTCCGATGCGCTGGCGGCGCAAGCCGACTCCATCGAGAAGCAGAACAACGGGATTCTGCGGGCGCTTCGCGGCGACGTCGCGATTGCAGCGCGCAGCGAGAATGTGCCGCCTTCGATCAACGATCGCCTGCAGGGCATCATGGAAGGTGAGCGCTTCTCGATTGCCAGGCCCACGCAGACGCACGTGGACGGCTACAACATCGCCTCCGAGGAGTTCTCCCAGCAACTCTCGAAACTCCGCACGCTGATGCAAGTGGACGTCGCCAATCTGGAAAAGGCGATGGAGTCGGCGGGCGCACCCTGGACTCCGGGGCGGCTTCCGGAGTGGCAGGAGAAATAGGACCGGAAAGGCTTGAACCATAAAGGACACAAAGGATTTTGGGTAACCCTTTGTGTCCTTTGCGGAAAGGCAGAAGCCAGGTTGGATGAGGGGCCGCGGTCCCACCTTGCCGGCGTGAACGCTAATCCCAGTGATGCGCGAGAGCTGCGCGGCTCTTCGTTGTGTTGCCTTTCTTTGCGCATTCGAAATCACAACAACCGCTTGCACCGATCACACTCCACTGTGATAGACTTCGGGGCCATCCACAGTTTCTCCGCCTCGTGCTGCGTGAAGCTGCGGAATTGTGAGGAAAGACCAACGAACCTGGGAGGGTTCGTACATGGGCCTTGCTCTTCTCGCGGTTATCTGGCTGATCACCTTCGTCAGCACCTACTTTTTCATCGCAAAAACCTGGTGGTTGCCGGTGGGAGTGGCGGCGGCCGCGCCCGCCATTGACCGCCAGTTCACCGTCACCTTCATCGCCATGGGGGTGGTCTTCGTGCTTGCCCAGTGTGCGCTGGGCTACCTGGCGTGGCGCTACCGCGATCGCGGTCCGGCATCGGAAAAGGTGGAATATTCCCACGGCAACATCAAGCTGGAAGTGATGTGGACAGCTTTGACCGCCGTCCTGTTCATCGGGTTAAACCTGATGGGCAGCAACATCTGGGCGGCGGAGCGCTTCGAACCGGCCGGCGCCGGCGCGGTTCCGGTGGAAGTCACCGGTATGCAGTTTGCGTGGTACTTCCGCTATCCCGGCCCTGACGGCAAGTTCGGCGCCACCAGTCCCAAGCTGATGGACCCATCCTCGGGCAACGAAGCCGCCATCGGACTGGATACGAGCGATCCGGCGGCGAAGGATGATGTGGTGACCGGTACCATGTTTCTTCCGGTCAACCGGCAAGTCGATCTCACGCTGCGCGCGGTGGATGTGATTCACAGCTTCTTTGTGCCCAACTTCCGTTTCAAGCAGGACGCGGTCCCCGGTCTTGCGATTCACATGCACTTCACGCCCACGCAAGTCGGCGACTACGAAATTGCCTGCGCCGAGCTGTGCGGTCTCGGCCACTACAAGATGCACGGTGTGGTCAGGGTCGTCAGCCAGGAAGACTTCGATAAATGGATCGCGACGCGGGAGGCGGAGAAACAGTAAATGGCAACCACGGTACCGGTTCATGCGCATGCGGCTCCTCAGGGCTTCATCCGGAAATACATTTTCAGTCTTGATCACAAGGTCATCGGGCTCCAGTACTACTTTTTGGCGCTGACATCGGTGTTTGTAGGGATGTTCCTTTCCCTGCTGATGCGCATTCACATGATCTGGCCGACGGCTGTGCTGCCGCTCATTGGCGACATCAAACCGGAAACCTACCTCAGCCTGGTTACCATGCACGGCACCCTCATGGTGTTCTTCGTGCTGACGACGGCGCCACAAGGCGGTTTCGGAAATTACATTCTGCCCATCCAGATCGGCGCACCTGACATGGCTTTCCCTGTCCTGAACATGCTTTCGTTCTGGACAACTTTCGTGGGATTCGTGGTGCTCGTCGCCGCATTTTTCGTGACCGGCGGCGCGCCACTGCACGGCTGGACGGGCTACGCGCCACTCAGCGCACTCACCACCTCTGGTCCAGGGCAGCAACTGGGTGCGGACTTGTGGATCACCAGCATTGCCATCTTCTGCGTTGCGTCGTTGATGGGTGCGCTCAACTTCATCACCACCACGCTCGATCTGCGGGCCAAGGGCATGACCCTGATGCGCATGCCGCTGACGGTCTGGGCATGGTTCATCACCGCGATTCTGGGGTTGCTGGCGTTCGGCGTGCTGCTCTCGGCCGGAATCCTGTTGTTGCTCGACCGCAATCTCGGCACCAGCTTCTATGTCCCCCTTGTCGTCGTAAACGGGCAGGTCATGGGACACAAGGGCGGCTCTCCGCTGCTGTGGCAGCACCTGTTCTGGTTCTTCGGGCATCCCGAGGTTTACATCGCGATCCTGCCTGGCATGGGTGTGGCCTCGCAAGTGCTTTCGACCTTCGCGCGCAAACCCATCTTCGGATACAAGGCGATGGTGTACGCCATCATGGCGATTGGCTTCCTGGGATTCATGGTCTGGGGCCATCATATGTTCATGAGCGGCATGAGCCCGTATTCGGCCTTTGCTTTCTCCCTCATGACCATGTGCATCGGCGTGCCCTCCGCCATCAAGACGTTCAACTGGCTGGGGACGCTGTATAAGGCGCGCATCCGGTTTCACACGCCCATGCTGTACGCCATCGGCTTCGTTTCCCTGTTTGTTTCGGGCGGCCTCAGCGGACCGTTCCTTGCCCAGCCGGTGCTCGATATTCCGCTGCACGATACCGCGTTCGTTCCGGCGCATTTCCACCTGATCATGGGAGTGGCCGCGATCTTCGGGATCTTCGCCGCAACGTATTACTGGTTCCCCAAAATGTTCGGCCGCATGATGAGTGAACGCCTGGGCCAAATCCATTTCTGGCTGACTCTGGTCGGAACGTACGCCATCTTTATGCCCATGCACTACCTGGGCCTTGCCGGTCAACCGCGGCGCTACTCGCAGTTCACCGAGGTTGGGTATCTTCACCACCTCATCCCCCTCAACACCTTCATCACCTATGCGGCGTTCATCACCATCGCGGCCCAGTTCATCTTCGTGTTCAACCTGTTCTGGAGCATGTTCAAGGGACCGAAGGCGAGCGATAATCCCTGGGAAGCAACCACGCTGGAGTGGACAACAGCGACACCGCCGCCGCACGACAATTTTGGTGGCCACACCCCGGTGGTTTATCACGGTCCGTACGAGTACAGCGTGCCGGGCGCGCCGCGTGATTACATCATGCAGACCGATCCGACACCTGTTCCGTCGCACTAGAAACGGGTATGGCGACCTTGTCTCCGACAGTCACGCTCAAGAATTTCGAGACCGGCCGAGGCGGCCGGGGTGCGGGACCACCCGCGCCCGGCGGCGGAGGCGACGACAGCCGGGGCGGGAACGGGTCTCCCAACTACGGAGCCCGGCTGCGCCGGGTGCGACTGGGACTGATCATCGCGCTGGCGTCGATCACCATGGTGTTCGTCTCGCTGACCAGCGCGCTGGTGGTGCGGCGCGGCTTGCCCACCTTCGACGATCAGACCAACACTTACGTGCGCGACTGGCTGCAGGTGAACCTTCCCACCCAGCTCCTGCTGGTCAACACCCTGATACTGCTCGTGAGCAGCGTGACCATGGAGATGGCGCGGCGGCAGATTGCGCGCGCGGCTGCGCTGGCGCCGGTGCGCTCCATCCCAGGGGTTTCTGTCGGCGAGGAGGGGCGCGTTCCCTG
This sequence comes from Terriglobales bacterium, assembly GCA_035262225.1. GTDB lineage: Bacteria > Acidobacteriota > Terriglobia > Terriglobales > Acidobacteriaceae > DATFTE01. Next base: position 22,968 of record DATFTE010000140.1, on the reverse strand, counting down.
GCTGGGGATCACCGTGGTCCTGGGGCTGGGATTTCTGCTGGGCCAGTGGCTGGCCTGGCGGGAGCTGCATAATCGCGGCTTCGATCTGCCGACCAGTGCCAGCAGTTCGTTCGTATATCTGCTGACCGGAGTGCACGCGGTTCACCTGGCCGGCGGGATTATCGCGTTGCTCTATGCCGCCTTTGCGGGTGCCGTGTTTCACAAGCCGATCGAAGTGCGGCGCATAGCGGTTGACGCCACCGCCTGGTATTGGCACTTCATGGCGTTCTTGTGGATTTACATCTTTGTCCTGCTGGAGATCGCACGCTAACCCAATCAGGAGACCGAAACCATGTCTGATGTCGCGGTGCAACACGGGGTGGCCGAGGGCGTATACGAGCCATCGTTGTTTGGCACCTATTCGAAGAAGATCGGGATGTGGTTGTTTTTGCTCTCCGACTCGCTGACCTTCGGAGCGCTGCTCTATGCCTACAGCTACGGCCGGATTTCGAACCCCGGCTGGCCCACCCCGTTCCACTCCTCGAGCATCCTGAATGCTACGTTGATGACGGCCTTCCTGCTGACCAGCTCTTTGACCATGGTGTTGGCAGTGCGGGCGGCGGTGGACGGCAAAGCCAAGGAGCAGCTCTGGTACCTGCTGGCGACCATGGCGTGCGGTACGGGGTTCGTCATTCTCCACGGGCGCGAGTGGAGCCACCTCATCTCCGAGGGCCTTACGCTCCCGCTGTTCCCGGCGGTGCCCAGCGCCGAGCCGAGCAAAGAGTTCCTGGATGTGACCAGGAACGTTCCCCAGTTTCCGGCGACGTTCTTTGGTCTGACCGGTATGCACATGCTGCACGTCACGTTGGGGGTCGTTTATCTGGGCGTGATTGCGCTACGCAAGAGGTTTATCCCCATTCTTCTGGGTTTGTGGCTGCTGGCATGGCTGGGGACTCCGGCCTATAGCCCGTTTCATTATGGAGCGCATATTCTCCTCATCGCTGCTGTCGTTTGCAGCGTGGTTCTGTGGTTGAAGCCGAAGGTGTACGACTCCGGCGACGTGGAAGTGGCCGGGCTCTACTGGCACTTTGTTGACTTGGTGTGGATGTTCATTTTCCCACTGGTGTATCTGATGTCCACCAGGATTCTTTAGGAGCCGGAACGGTTATGGACGCTGTGCAGGAAGAAATCGTCGAGCGAGTTGCGGAACAGCATCGCCATCATTCAAAGGCCCCATTTTTCTACGTCTGGGGCGTGCTGCTGGTGATCACCGGGATCGAAGTCTTTCTCGGCTACCAGAACATGGAACCGGTGCGCATGCTGAGCATCCTGATGGCATTGTCGATCATCAAGGCGGCCCTGATTATTGCTTACTTCATGCACATGAAGTTTGAAGTCAGTCGCATGCGCTGGCTGACCATGGCGTCGCTGGTATTCTGCCTGGCGATGATGTGCGTGTTCTTCCCCGATGCCTTCCGCATCATCAAGTACGGAGTGCGATGAAGTTACGGCTAGCCATACTGGGTTTGTTGGTGGTGCTATGGGCCGCGCCGGCTCTCGCTCAGGGGTGCGCGATGTGCTATAGCAATGCCGCCGGCAGCACCAGGGAAGGTCAAATGGCGATCAGCCGGGGGGTGCTGATCTTGCTGGCTCCGCCCGCCGGATTCATGATCATCGGGGTAGGATTGGCGTTCCGCTACGGCAAACGGCGGGATGAAGAAGAGTCCTGACACTATCCCCGTCCAATCTCCGTTGCCTTATAATAGAAGGATTCTGAGTCGCTTCCGGACGCTTCTGTGCGGCCCTGGGGCGGCGGCAGCGGTCCCTACTACTGATGTCCACGGAAACCATTGTTGTTCGCGGGGCGCGGGTCCATAACCTCAAGAACATTGATTTTGAAATCCCGCACAACTCACTGACCGTCGTTACGGGGGTTTCCGGATCGGGCAAGTCATCTCTTGCCTTCGACACCGTCTACGCGGAAGGGCAGCGGCGGTATGTCGAGTCGCTGTCGGCTTACGCACGCCAGTTTCTGGAGCGGATCGAGAAACCCGACGCCGACGTGATTGACGGGATCGCTCCGGCGGTGGCGATCCGGCAGAAAAATACGACGCGCAACCCGCGCTCCACGGTGGCAACCGCGACCGAGATTTACGACTATCTGCGTTTGCTCTTCGCCCGCGTGGGCCGTACCTACTGCCTGCGGTGCGGGAACGAAGTCAGGAAAGACACGGTAGATGAAGTCGCCGAGCGGGTCCTGGTGCTGGGCGTTGGTACGCGGCTGAACGTGTTGTTTCCACTCGAAGCCGCGGCTGTATCATCCGTCGACAGGAAGAAGAAAGGCAGAAAAAACAGCGTCTCCCCTGGCAGCGATGACGTGCTCAAGGCTCGCCTGCTCGACCTGCGCACCCGGGGATTCAACCGGCTCTATCAGAACGGACAGATCTTCGAATTTTCGACGCCGGAATCGTTGCTCGATGTGAACTTCGCGCAACCGGTGTTCGTGCTGGTGGATCGCCTGGCAGTTGCGGCCGACGCGCGGTCGCGCATTGTGGACGCGGTCGAGATCGGGTATCGCGAGGCCGGCGAAGTGATTTTTGAGACCGTCCCCCGCGACCAGACGCCGCCGGAGCGGCGGCGCTTCTCGCAGCGCTTCGAGTGCAAGAAGTGCGACTTGCGCTACCAGGAGCCCGAGCCGCATTTGTTCTCCTTCAACAATCCTTATGGCGCTTGTCCGCGTTGCCAGGGATTCGGCAACACCATCGATTTCGATCTTGACCTGGTGATCCCCGACAAGTCGAAGACCCTGAATGAGGGGGCTATCGAGCCCTGGACCAAGCCGAAATATCGTCCGCTGTTTACCGAGTTGAAGCGATTTGCGCGCCAGGCCGACCTCCCGTTGGACGTTCCCTGGGCGGAACTCGAACCCGAACAGCGGCGGGTAGTGATCGAGGGCGACGGCCGGTTCGGCGGCGTGCGCGGATTCTTCAACCACCTGGAGCGCAAGAAGTACAAGTTGCACGTGCGCGTGTTCCTCAGCCGCTATCGCGGGTATTCGGTGTGTTCAACCTGCGGAGGCGCGCGCCTGCGTCCGGAGGCGCTCGAGGTCAAGATCGACGGCAAGAACATTTGCCAGGTCTCGAGCATGACGGTGGAGGAGGCGGCGCGCTTTGTCGATGCACTCAAACTGACCGAGCAACAGGCCGCAATCGCCGAGAAGCTGCTGGTCGAAATCCGGGAACGGCTGCGGTTTCTCAATGAAGTCGGGCTGGAGTACCTGACGCTCGACCGCCTGTCATCCACCCTGTCGGGAGGCGAGGCGCAGCGGATTCAGCTGGCGACCTCGCTGGGGTCGCGGCTGGTGGGGACCCTGTATGTGCTGGATGAACCGTCGATCGGCCTGCACAGCCGCGACACCCATCGCCTGATCAAAATTCTTCACGATCTTCGTGACCTGGGAAACACGATTCTGGTCGTGGAGCACGATCCGGACGTCATGCGGGCCTCCGATAGCATTCTCGACTTGGGGCCGGGCGCGGGAGAAAACGGCGGGCGAGTGATTGCGATCGGTACTTACGAGGGGATCAAGCAGAATCCCGTTTCGCTTACCGGGCGGTACCTATCGCAAGAGCTGCGCATCCAGCTGCCTGCGTCGCGGCGGAAACCAGGCAGCCAACAAATCCGGATTTTTGGCGCTCGCGCCCACAACCTGAAGAATGTGGATTTGACGATTCCCCTCGGCATGATCGTGGCGATCACGGGGGTTTCGGGTTCGGGGAAATCGTCGTTGATGCACGATGTGATTTATCAGGCGGTGAGCGCGGCCAAGCGCCAGGCGAGCGGCGGGACTCCGGCGGCTGTGACCTGGGACCGGGTCGAAGGGACGGAATACGTGGATGACGTGGTGCTTGTGGACCAGTCGCCGATCGGGCGCACTCCGCGGTCAAATCCCGTCACCTACATCAAGGCATTCGACGGAATCCGGGATCTGTTTGCTTCCCTTCCCGACGCGCAGAAGCGCGGTTTCGGCTCTGGGCACTTTTCATTCAACATTCCGGGCGGCCGCTGCGAAACCTGCCAGGGCGACGGTACGGTGACCGTGGAGATGCAGTTCCTGGCCGATGTGGAGCTCGTCTGCGAGGAGTGCAAAGGAACGCGGTACAAGCCGCAGGTGCTCGAGGTGCGTTTTCACGGGAAGAACATTCATGAGGTGCTGAACCTGACCGTAAAGGAAGCGCTGCACTTCTTCTCCGGCGTTCCCAAAGTGGTGGATAAGCTGCGCGTGCTCGAGGAAGTGGGGCTGGGCTACTTGCGTCTCGGGCAATCGGCTACAACGCTTTCCGGGGGAGAGGCGCAACGCATGAAGCTGGCGGCGCACCTGCAGCCGGCATCGAAGGATATAGGGCGGCCTTCGGGCTCGCAGGAGGGAGCGCGCCGGCGCATTCGCACCCTTTATATTTTCGACGAGCCGACCACCGGCCTGCACTTTGATGATGTCAGCAAGCTGCTCTCCGCCTTCCGGCGTCTGATTGATGCCGGAGGTTCGATCCTGGTGATTGAGCACAATCTGGAAGTGATCAAGACCGCGGACTGGGTGATTGACCTCGGCCCCGAAGGCGGGGAGAAGGGCGGATACGTCATTGGAACCGGTCCACCGGAGACCATTGCCAAGCTGCCCAATTCGTACACGGGGAAATTTCTGGCGCGTATGCTGAACGGAAACGGGACGTCGCGCAACCATGGTCGCACCTAAACAGCTGATCGGGATTCTGCTTCTCGGGCTGGGTCCGAGCGTGCTTCACGGGCAGAATTCCGGGCAGACCGTGCGCCATCACAAAGTTGCGGTCGAAGACGCCTCTCAGCCGCCGGAATTTAGCGAAGCCGAGTCGGCGATCGAGAAGAAAGACTATTCCGCGGCCGAACCGCTGTTGAAAAGAGTAGTGGAGCGCGATCCCAACAACTACACGGCGTGGTTCGACCTGGGTTTCGTCTACAACAGTCTGGGCCGGGCCGACGATTCGATCGCCGCCTATCGCAAGGCGGTAGCGGCCAATCCCCAGGGCTTCGAGTCCAATCTGAACCTGGGGTTGATGCTGGCGAAGAGTGGGCAGCCCCAGGCCGAGCAATTTCTTCGCGCCGCCACCCAACTCAAACCCACCGCCCACGTCGAAGAGGGACAGGCGCGGGCCTGGCTGTCGCTGGCTCACGTGCTGGCGCCTTCCAGGCCCGAAGAGGCTATTCAGGCCTACCGGGAAGCCGCGGCGCTCGAACCGAAGAATCCCGAGCCTCATCTCGCGGCCGGCGCGTTGCTCGAAAAACAGAATCGGTTTGCCGACGCGAAGGAGGAATACCAGCAAGCGCTGGCGGTGGATGCGAACTCCACTGATGCCCTTACCGGGCTGGCGAACATCGACATGCGGGCGCAGCGTTTCTCGGATGCGGAAGAGGTGCTCAGAAAGCTGGTGGCATTGCGACCCGACGATGCGGGCGCGCACCTGCAACTGGGACGGATGCTGGCGGCAGCCGGAAAAAACGATGACGCCGCCTCAGAGCTCGAAACCGCGTTGAAGCTCGCTCCCGGTGAAAAGACGGCGCAGCGCGACCTGGCGGACCTTTATGCAGGAGCGGGCAAGTTTGATCTCGCGGAAGCGCAATACCGGGCGCTCGTCGAGGCCGATCCCGGAAATGCGGAGTTGCATCAGGGGCTGGGCAACGCATACCTGAAGGAGAAGAAATTTCCCCAAGCACAGCAGGAATTCTCGATCGCCCTGCATCTGAAGCCCGATCTGGGGTCAGCCTGGGGGCAGCTGGCGATAGCCGCCGACCAGAACAAGGACTACGCGCTCGCCATTCAGGCGCTCGACACGCGCGCGAAATACCTGCCAGAAATGCCAGTTGCCTATTTCTTGCGCGCCACTGCATATGATCATTTACGCGACTACCGGAAGGCGTCGGAGAATTATCATCGCTTTCTGGAGGTGGCGAACGGGCAGTTTCCCGATCAGGAATGGCAGGCGCGTCATCGTCTGATTGCCATCGAGCCCCAGAAGAAATGAATCGTCATGCGACTTAAGGCCATTACCGCTAGCCTCGTCATGACTATGGCGTTGCTGCCGGCAACAGCTGCGAAAGACGAATCGCTGCCGCAACTGATTGCCCACGCCGAATCGGCGCGCCCCGAGGAGCGGCCGCAGTTGTATACGGAAATTGCCGAACGCGAACTGCACAACGCCGATCAGCTTTACACCGACGGCAAGGTCGACGAGGCCCGGTCAGCGGTCACCGATGTGGTGAACTATTCGCAGAAGGCGACCGATGCTGCCTCGCAAACCGGAAAGAAGCTCAAGAACACCGAAATCGCGGTCCGGAAGATGGCGGAGAAACTGCGCGACATCAAACGCAGCCTGGCCTTCGAAGACCAGGCGCCGGTTCAGGCCGCCATCGAACGGCTGGAAGCCATGCGCACCAACCTGCTGGATCGCATGTTTGGCAAGGGGGTGAAATGAGGAGGGCGTGGGTCAGCGTGCTTGTGCTGGGATTGTTGCCGGCGGCGCAGGCGCAACGGCGCCACGATCCGCTGAGCCCGATGGAGATCGATCAACTGCGCGATGCAGCGCAGGATTCGGAAATTCGCCTGAAGTTATACGTCACCTTTGCGCGCGCCCGCCTGGAAGCACTCGACAAGGCGCGGGCCGAGGCCAAGGGACCCGACCGCGGTCAGCAGACCCACGACCGCCTGGAGGATTTTCTCGACGTCTACGACGAACTGAATGACAATATCGACACCTTCGTGGATCGCAAGGCGGATCTGCGCAAGCCGCTGAAAAACATCCTGGAGGCGGATACTGAATTTCAGGCCAAGCTTCGCGCGCTGAAGGAATCGGCTTCCGCCACTCCCGAGGAAGCTAAAGACTACGACTTGCTGCTGGCCAACACGATCGATACCCTCGATAGCAGCGCGCAGGACCACCGCCAGTTACTCGAGGAACAGGAAGAAGCCGCCAAACACAAGAAGCCGGCCAAACAATGACCGCTTTTGCCGTTGAGCCCTCGTGCTAAGCTAACCCTAAGGTGAGCGCCCGGCTTCTCCAAGTCTTCCAGGAAACCTACCGCGAGTTGCGCCCCCGCGCGCCGCTGCCCGAACTGAGGGTGGAATTCTTCGCCTTCGCCAACATCAATAACACTATTCGCCTGCGCGAGGGCAAGTTGCTGGTACGGCTTTCGGACCTACTTGAAGGAGCGCCGGAGGCGGTGCTGCGGGCCATCGCGCACATCCTGCTGGCCAAGATGTACCGCAAATCGATTGACCGCGGCCATTCCACGCGCTACCGGCGCTACGTCTCCAGCCACGACATCGTGGCCAAGGCCCACCTGGTGCGCCAGATGCGCGGCCGCAAGCAGATCGATACCGCCCGCGGGCACGTCTACGACCTCGAGCGGATTTTCGACGATCTGAACCTGCGCTTCTTTCACGGCCTGCTGGCCCGTCCGCAGATGACCTGGAGCCGCGACCACGCCCGCAACAGCCTGGGACATTACGATCCCGCGCACAATGCCATCGTGGTGAGCCGGGTGTTTGACCATGCTTGCGTTCCTCGATATGCGGTCGAGTACATCGTCTATCACGAGATGCTGCACCTAAAGTATCCGGTGAAGCTGCGGGGCAGCCGGCGCTGCGTGCATTCGGCCGAGTTCCAGGCCGAAGAAAAGCAATTCCCCCAGCTGGAGGAAGCGCAGCGGTTTCTGCGTCAACTTTGAGGGAGCAGACGATGCCGTTCAACCCTGCCACATCCCCATGTGATGCAAATCACGTCCACCTGTGACTCGACGCGTTGACGCTCGCCGCCGCTGCAGACTATTCTTGTATAGTTGAAAGTGAAATTCATTTTCAAAATTATCGAGGCTTATTTCTAGCATGTTGCAGGCTTTCATCATCACCCTCCGCGAGGGGGTCGAAGCCGCCCTGATCGTGGGCATTACCCTCGCCTATCTGGCCAAGATCAATCGCCCGGACCTGAGAAAGTCGGTCTACGCGGCCCTGGGTTCGGCGTTCGTCGGCAGCATCGGGATCGCGGTCCTGCTCTCTCGCACCAAGTGGAACCAGGATATTTTCGAAGGTTGGGTGATGTTGGCTGCGGCCTTCTTCGTCGTCACCATGATCATTTTCATGATGAAAACGGGCCGCAAACTGAAAGGACAGATTGAGGGGAAAGTGGGGTTGCTGGCGGGCGAGGACGCCTGGTTCGGGTTGTTCCTCTTCGTTTTTCTGATGGTGTTGCGCGAGGGCGTGGAGACCGTGCTGATCCTGGGGGCGGTTTCGCTGAACTCGAGCGAGCTGTTGAGTTTCATGGGAACGCTCCTCGGTGTGGTGGTCGCGATTCTGTTTGGCGTGATGTTCGTCAAAGGCAGCGTCCGCATCAACCTGCAGAAATTCTTCCGCGTCACTACAGTGATCCTGTTCTTTGTCGCCGCGCAGCTGATCATCTCCGGACTGCATGAGCTCTCTGAAAACGGCGTGCTTCCCTCCTCCAAGCGCGAGATGGCGATCATCGGTCCGATTGTGCGCAACGACATGTTCTTCTTCGTGACCATCCTGGCGCTGGCGGCGCTGATGGTGCTGTTCGAGGTTAAGCGGCGCGAACCGGTGCCGGCATCGGATTCTCCGGCGGAGCGCCGCAAGGCGCAGTGGAGCGCGCGCCGCGAGCGGTTGTGGATGGCTTCCCTCTACGCCAGTTCGTTCCTGTTCATCGTTCTGGTGACCGCCGAGTTCATCTACACCAAGAGCGTGAGTGCGCTGTCTCCCGCCACCGAAGTGAGCTTTGTCAACGGGCAGGTCAGCCTTCCCCTTGGCCAGGTTTCTGACGGCAACCTGCACCGCTTTGCCGCCAACGAAAACGGTACCGAGGTGCGCTTCTGGCTGTACCGCAAACCAGACGGCAAGCTGGCCACGGTATTTGACGCCTGCGAAATCTGTGGTGCGGTGGGCTTCTACAAGGGACCGGAGGGGGTGGTGTGCAAGAACTGCGCGGCCCCGATCAATCCGCAGTCGGTGGGCATGGCGGGGGGCTGCAATCCGATTCCCCTGGCTGCAGAGGTGACTTCGGATTCAGTGATCATCAAGGAGGCGGACTTGGCGGCGCGCGCTCGCCTCTTCCAACCATAGGCCATGTTCGTTCGCCTGGTTTACGAATCCTTTCGGCGGCAGAAGCGGCGCAAGCTGCTGGCCGGGATCGCTATCACTCTAGGGGTCGGCGTGGCCACAGCCATGATCGCGGTGGCCACCGACATCGGCGACAAGATCAGCCGCGAGCTGCGTAGCTACGGCGCGAACCTGGTGGTGACTCCGCAGGAAGATACACTCGACCTCGAGATTGGGGGTGTCGATCTCAAGCCGCCAAGCGACGGCGCCTACCTGAACGAAGCCGATCTGCCGAAGATTCATGGCACCTTCTGGCGGCACAACATCGTGGGCTTTTCTCCCATGCTGCCGGTAAATGTGGATCTCGATTCCTCCGAGGTCACGCTGCTGGGAACGTATTTTTCCAGGCGGCTCCGTTTCGGCACCGAAGATTTCACTACCGGTGTACGCATAACCCATCCCTGGTGGAAGGTCGAAGGCTCATGGCCGGATGACACTTCCCAGGATGTTCTGGTGGGGGAACGGCTGGCGGCGAGGCTGGGCAAGAGGACGGGAGACCGGATCAGCATTTCCGGCAACGACTACCTGGTCACAGGAATCCTCTCGGCCGGCGGCACGGAAGACGATGAAGTGGTTGCGCCGATTTCGCTGGCACAGCAGATCCTGGGCAGGCCGGGCGCAGTGCGCAGGGTGTATGTGAGCGCCCTAACCAAGCCGGAAGATGCCCTGGCGCGGCGCGATCCGGCGAGCATGAATCCGGAGATGTTCGACCGCTGGTATTGCTCTCCTTATGTGCAGTCGATCGCCTACCAGTTGCAGGAGGCGATTCCCCACTCCCATGCCGAGCAGATCCGACAGGTGGCGCAGAACGAGGGCACGGTGCTCGCGCGGATCAAGGGCCTGATGCTTCTGGTTACGCTGGCGGCATTGCTGGCGTCAGCCCTGGCGGTGTCGGCGGCTATGGCGACTGCGATTTTCGAGCGGCGCGCGGAAGTCGGACTGATGAAGGCGCTGGGCGCCGGCAGCGCTTCGATTGCCGCGCTGTTTTTCGCTGAGGCGGTGTTGCTGGCACTGATGGGAGGGCTGGTCGGTTTTCTGGGGGGAGCGTTTCTGGCCCGCCTGATCGGGCGCTCGATCTTCAATTCGCAGATCACCATCGATCCGGTGCTGTTCCCGATCATTCTCGCGATCGCGGTGGTCGTCACCTTTGCCGGCAGCGCAGCCGCAATTCGCCGCGCCGTGAAATTCGATCCCGTCTACGCGCTGAAGGGGGAGGCATGAGTTTCCATCCTTCCCAACTGGCGCAGGCAGTGGCTGGGCGCCGCGGGGATGCGCCGCACACTTCCATGTTCGTACGCATGCTTGTGCGGGCAGCCCTGCTGCGCCGGGGGCGTGCGGCGTCGGCGCTCGTGGCCATGGTGGTAGCGGCTGCGGTGGCCACCGCAATGCTGAATCTTTACGCGGACGTGCAGGCCAAGCTGCGGAAGGAATTTCGCAACTACGGCGCCAACGTTGTGGTGGTGGCAAGAGATGGTCAATCGCTGCCGGCGAACGCCCTCTCCACCGTGCAGGCGACGCTTGCCGGACGCGGCCTGGCCGTTCCTTTCGCCTATGTGGTCGCGCGTACCACCGACGGCCAGTCGGTGGTCGTCGCGGGAACGGACTTCGAGCAGGCCAGGAAACTCGACAACTGGTGGTCGGTGAGCAACTGGCCGAGAGCGGCGCAGGATGCGCTGCTGGGAGTGCGGGCTGCCACCGTCGTCAGTCCACAAGGGGCGCCGTTCGAACTCAGCTTCCAGGGGCGCTCGATTCCTCTCAAGCCCGCGGGGACGCTGCGCACCGGCGCCAATGAAGACAGCCGCATCTATCTCTCGTTGAGTGATTTTGAGAATTGGACCGGAGTCGAACCCTCAACCATCGAGATCGCAGCGACAGGGTCGGCCGATGAGGTGGCGGACACGATGAAGCAGTTATCGGCAGTTCTGCCCACGACCGAAGTCCGGCCGGTGCGGCAAATTATGGAAGGCGAAGCCCGGGTACTGGGAAAGACGCGGGCCACGCTGCTGGCGGCCGCGGTGCTGATCATCCTGACGGCGGCGTTGTGCGTGCTTTCCACGCTGATCGGCTGGGTGTTTGACCGCCGCCGCGATTTTGCCATCATGAAGGCACTGGGTGCCTCGGAATGGCTGATCAACGCATTCTTTGCCGCCGAAGCGGCTGCGATGGGCGTGGTCGGCGCGCTCCCGGGGTTCGCGATTGGTGTGGGAGTCGCCGTCTGGATCGGGCGCGTCAACTTTCATGCTCCGGTGGTGCCGCGATTCAGCATTCTCCCGGCGATCCTGGCGGGCAGCATGCTGGTGGCGCTGATGGCGGCGGTCCTGCCGATTTCCCTGCTGCGGCGGGTTGAACCAGCTATGATCTTGAGGGGAGAGTGAGGTTCCAGTTCCGGGGAACGCGATGATCAAACTCAAGGCTGTCAGCCGACTTTATCCCGCGCAGGCCGAGCAGAATGGTGGCGTCATCCGCGCCCTCGACAATCTCACTCTCACGGTCGATCCCGGCGAGTGGGTCGCCGTCATGGGCCCCTCGGGCTCGGGTAAGTCGACGCTGGTCAACCTGATCGGGTGCCTGGATCGTCCAACTTCCGGCGAAATCTGGCTGGACAATCAGAACGTCGCCAGCCTCTCGGCATCGGATTTGAACCGCGTGCGCGCGGAAAAAATCGGCTTCGTGTTTCAGCAGTTCCACCTCATTCCCTTCCTTACGGCGCTTGAAAACGTCATGCTGGCGCAGTACTTTCACAGCATGACCGATGAGCAGGAAGCCCTGGCCGCGCTCGACGGGGTTGGACTCAAAGAACGCGCTCACCACCTGCCGTCCCAGCTGTCCGGCGGCGAGCAGCAGCGCGTCTCGATCGCGCGCGCCTTGATCAACGATCCGAAGATCGTGCTGGCCGACGAACCCACCGGAAACCTGGATGCGCAGAATGAAGAAATCGTGTTGCGCCTGCTGCGCGAACTGCATCGCCAGGGACGCACCATTGTCATGGTGACGCATGATCCCGTCGTGGCGCGCCTGGCCGACCGCCGGCTCGAGTTGCATCACGGCAAGATCGCGGCGCAGGAAGTTTTCTCCATGGCTGACGAGGAGCAGTTTGACGAGGTCCTCGAAGAACTCTGGGTTCTCGAAGAACACGCTCAGCCTGCAGAGATCAGTCTGATGGAAGTGCACGGCGCGCTGCCGGTGAGCATCGCGGTGGAGAAGATGACCGAGATGGGGCTGGTAGCCACCATCCCGCATCCTCCCGAAGCGCACCAACACAAGCCGTTCGTAAACCCTTGCCATGACGCTCTGAAACCCGCGGGGGTGTCAGTGGGCGACGGCAGCATGATAGTGGAATTGACCGCCCGAGGGCGGCAGCGCGCGGCCGATATCATCCGCCGCCATCGACTGGCCGAGCGGCTGTTCACTGACAGCCTGGCGCTCGACAGCGAGTCGGAAATCGAACAGCAGGCCTGCAAGTTCGAGCACATCCTGTCGCCCGAAGCCACGGACAAGATCTGCACTTTTCTTGGTCACCCAAGGACCTGTCCCCACGGCGCGCCGATTCCGCCCGGGCCCTGTTGTGGGAAAGCACTCCAAGATCAGACAGAAGGCGCTGTCGCTGGTCGGGAAAGTTAGCGTTCTGGAGTCCGCGGCGGCGTGGATCGGCCCGAGATTAAGGCCCGGCAGGTGCGCTAAACACCTATCAATGAGTGGCGCCAGATTTCGTCAACTATACTTTAACGCTATGGGATACCCTCGCCCCGTGAACGAGAGGTTTATCGGCCCTAGCTACTACTATCGTTTTCACAGGGCGAACCTCCCCGAAAGGAACCTCCTGCCGCGAGGAACATCCTGCGATAAGACACACCAGAGGAATCCACAACCCGAGTTGAGTTCGCTTGACTGACATTGGCCCTCCGGTTGGCTCTGCCTCGGCGCCAGGTGACGAGAGGCCGCAAGGCCCAATCTGGGGGAGGCCGAAGCCCGTCTCAATTCCCCCAAATCGAATCCGCCCCTCAATGCCGAAGGCCGGATGAGGGCTCGATGCTGGCACGCCAGAGTTGCCTCGTGACTGGCAAAACACCCAGACGTGCGCCGGCCGGCGTGGGATTAGCGCCGCCGATCATCTCGAGAAGGCTTAAGATGCCGCTTTCTTTGTGGAGGTTGGTGCTTATGGAATGCGACTCTCGCCAACAAGGGATGGGGAATCTCATTTCCTTCAAACGCTAGCTAATCCTCTCGCATTCGCGAGCGCGACGCTTCATCTCGCGCTGGCACGGGCAAAATCAAAAGAGTTTAGCTTCGTAATTGGCGTAATCTCGCCGTTTCGCTAATCAATGGCTGCGCGCCCCGTTAAGAAGCCACGTTGGTGCGATCGCGGTGGTGGGTAACCGCATTCTTGATGAGTGTCTCAAGGACTGTCTTATCTACATCCGCAAGCTTTTTGATGTAGAGGCAGCCCTTGCCTGTGGTGTGTTTCCCGAGTTTGGCCAAGACAGCCTTGGCCTCGGCGTGAGCCAGCATGCTGTACAGAACCATCGCGGCCTTGCGCGGTGAAAAGCTGATAAGCGGCATGTCGCCTTCACGGCCACTATCATACTTGTAGTGATAGCTGCCGAAGCCAACAATGGATGGTCCCCAGAGTTTCGGCTTTTCGCCGGAAGCTCGTTGCATAACTTCAATCAATTCTCTCGCCTCAGAGCGTCGCGTCGCATCGGTCAGCCCCTCGATGTACGCACTGACGCTGACATTCGTCGCCTTGGTCTTGTTCTCTGGCATTTAGGCCCTCCGTTGCAATGCGGAAGGCTAGCACAGGGGCGCAGCCTTCGAGTCCGAATGACTGATGTCATAACGACGTCGGCCTCCGAAAGGACCCGAGTAGACTCTGCGGTATCCAACCAAAAGGCTCGGGACGAAGGAGGCCGAGGTGAAGATTGTAGCTGCGATCTGCACCCAAGACAACAAACCATAGCGATGCTGCGACAGCGAAAGCGGCGGGTCAAGACACTGGCCCACGAAGGGAATGTAGTACGCGAGTTTTACGGAGCCCTGGAGGGTCGAGTGGTGGTGGGCCGCGAAGGCATAGGAGCGATGCAGTGGTTCCTGGAATTGCTGGAAGAGTTGGGCATCGAGTATCGGGTAGGACATCCGGCCAAGAACCGAGCCCGGGAAACGCGAAAAAAGAAGCACGATCGGCGGGATGCAGGGTTGCTGTTAAAGCTGTTGGTGGAGGATCGCTTTTTGAAGATCTGGATGCCCGTCGAGTGGACAACGAGACCTACGAAGCCTCCTGCGGGACCGTAATCAGTGGGTGCGCGTGCGATCGCGACATTGGTCGAAGCTTCCGCTCCGCTCGTGCTGCGAGGGATCCACTTACTGAAACACCCGCAAGAGCTGTACGCAAAGATTTGCGCATCTCGCGTTCGTCCGGCCGTTTCGATACAATCGCGGCCCTAGAGCTCAGATTATCTGCAAGGAGATTTTCGATTCCCATGCCCACCCATCAGGTTCCAAATTGGCGCCTCGTATCGATGATTTACTTGCTCGTCTGTCTAATGCTTCTGGTCTCGATTTCCTCAGCCCAGACATATCTGTTTAACCGGGCTGATTTCAAGACTGGTTCGGAGCCCGTGGCGGTGGCCCAAGGCGACGTGAACGGCGATGGTCTGCCAGACTTGGTAATTGCCAATGGACTTGACAACACCGTTTCCATTCTGTTGGCAAAATCGAATCGAACCTTTGCCACCCAGAAGACCTTCGCCACCGGAACAGCGCCTGTAGGAGTTGCGCTCGGTGATCTCAACCAAGACGGCCACTTGGACATTGTGGTCACTAATCAAACTGACAATACAGTGTCGGTCCTGCTCGGCAACGGTGACGGCACATTTCAGACGCACGTCGACTACGCAACCGGGCCGGAACCAATCGGTGTTGCTATTGCCGATCTGAACGACGATGGGAAGCCTGACGTCGTCGTTTCCAATGAAACCTGCGGCTCGAATATATGCAGTTCCGGTTCGATATCGGTCCTGCTGGGGAATGGCAATGGCACTCTGAATAGCCAAGTTCAATACCCGACTGATATCAGCCCCCTCGCCGTGGCCGTGGACGATCTCAACGGCGACGGCAAGCCGGATGTGGTCACCGTCAATTTTTTCCCCCTCAGCGTCGGCAATGACGCGTCGGTTCTGCTGGGCAATGGAGACGGCAGCTTTCAGCCCGCGGTGAATTACGCGACGGCAAGCGGTCCAAAAGCCCTGGTCATTGCCGATGTAAACGGTGATCGTAAGCCAGACCTGGTGGTGGCTGATGGAGGATCCAATTTCGTCTCGGTTCTGTTGGGCAAGGGCGACGGCACGTTCCAGGCACATCAGGATTTTGCCGTATTAGGGGCACCCAGCTCGGTTGCGGTAGCTGATTTCAATAAAGACAAGAAACTTGACATCGTGGCCGCAAATAACGGCACAAATGACAATTCCGTCTCAATTCTGCTGGGCAACGGGGATGGGACATTCCAGACGCACGTTGAGTATGGAACCGGTACTTCCACGTATTTCGTTACCGTCGGTGACTTCGACGGTGACAGCAAGCTGGACCTCGCAGTTGCCGACCCTGGGGCGAACACGGTAACCATCTTGCTCGGAAACGGAAACGGCACCTTCAGCCCGCGCTCGGACTTCGCGGTGGGAACCAATCCGTTTTCAGTGGCCGCTGCGGACTTCAACGGTGACGGCAAGCCGGATCTGGCCACGGCCAACAGCGCAGTTAATACCGTGTCAGTACTGTTAAACAATGATAACGGGACTTTCACGAACCACATGGATTTCGCAACAGGAAGCGCGCCGGAGTCGGTTGCTGCGGCGGATTTCAACGGCGATGGAAAGATGGACCTGGCAGTTGCCAACATCAGCGGCAATAACGTGTCGGTTCTGCTGGGTAAGGGTGACGGCACCTTTCAGGCGAAGATGGATTTTTCCACGGCGACAAGCCCAATTTATGTGACGACCGGCGACTTCAATCATGACGGCAAGATCGATCTCGCTGTGGCGGCTGGACCTTCCACCGTATCGGTCTTGCTCGGTAATGGCGATGGAACATTTCAGACGAAAATGAACTTCACCACGGGCAGCTCTCCGGCGGCAGTCATTGCGCAAGATGTAAATGGAGACGGTAACCAGGATTTAATCACCGCCAACGCCGCCGGGAACTCTATATCCGTGCTGTTGGGAAACGGCGATGGCACATTCGGCACACATACTGATTTCGCTTCGGGGTTGGAGCCACTCTCGGTCGCCGCCGGCGACTTCAACGGTGATGGCAAGCTCGACATGGCGACCGCCAATTTCAACAATGATAACGTCTCTGTGCTGATTGGCAACGGAGACGGCTCCTTCCAGAAGCACGTTGATTACGCCACATCGAATTCTCCTGATTTTGTTGCCATCGCAGACCTGAACGGTGATGGCAAAGCCGATCTGCTGTCAGCCAGCACCTTCGCCAGCCAGGTATCGGTGTTACGCGGAAACGGCGACGGAACTCTGCAAGCGCATGTTGAATATCAGGTCGGAACGAATGCGGTGGGGATTGCCTTAGCAGACTTCAACGGAGTGGGCGCGGTCGGAATGGCGGTGGCCAATTTTGCCGACAGCACCGTGTCGGTGTATCCCAATGTTCCAAACGTCGCCATTTCGCCGTCCCGGCTCAATTTCGGACAACAAAAGATTGGGACCACCAGCAACCCCATGACCGTCCGGTTCAGCAATCCTGGCAGCGCACCGACGGCCATATCGTCTGTGAGTGTGACCGGGGATTATGCTGAGATTAACAGTTGTCCCATTCCGCCACAGACCTTGGCGGAGGGTGCGTTCTGCATTTTTAGGGTGACTTTCACGCCTACGACAAGCGGGGTACGCAACGGAAGTCTGGTGGTGCGCGACGATGCCGCCGGGAAGTTCCAGAAGATCAGTCTCACCGGCACCGGAGTGACACAATAAAACACCCTATAATCGCATTGTTAAGAGGGCGCCCCTTTTAAAACTAGGTTGTCATGATGCGCATGCACCTGCGAAGGGAGCACCCTCGATGAGCAGCGAAAAGTATGGCTCGACGTTCACAAAGCAAAAATCTCGGCTGGAGTAATGGATCCCCAGGGCAAATTAATCATGGAATCCATTTTGGAGACAAAAGCGTCCAAAACGCCTCTTATCGCCAGCTGAGGCGCGGCTTCAAGGGAAACGTAGAAGCTACGGCACTACAGCAAGAAAAAGGAACACCGCGAAAATGATGATGTGGACCATCCCTTGCAACACAGTCGTGCGACCTGTTCCAAGGGTGAGGATACTAACAACAAGGGTCAGGACAAGGAGGACTTCTTCCTTGGGGTCGAGGCCGAGTGTGAGTGGTTTGCTGAGAAGAAGCGAAATGACGGCGACAGCCGGAATGGTCAGTCCAATGCTTGCCAAGGCTGACCCGAGGGCCAGGTTTACGCTGGTTTGCAGACGATTCGCAGTTGCCGCGCGATAGGAGGCTAGGCCTTCGGGAAGAAGGACCAATCCGGCGATGATGATTCCAACGACGCTTTTAGGCGCACCTATCGCTTCAATCCCGTGCTCGACGGCGGGGGTGAGCACCTTTGCCAACGCCACGACTACGACTAATGATCCGAGCAGCAATCCCGTGCTGGCCAGCGCAACTTTGTTCGGTGGCGGAGGCACATGCGCTTGTTCGCCATCCACAGCCACGGGAAGAAAATAGTCGCGGTGGCGGATTGTCTGCACAAACACGTATGAACCGTAAAGGATCAAGGAGACGATGGCCTCAAAGGTGAGTAGAGAGGGACTGAAGGTCGCCTCTCCGGTAGTGACATTGGGAAGAATGAAAGTCAGCGTCGTTAGCGCGATTAGAACTGAAAGAGCTGCATTTGCACCGCGCAATTGAAAGCCCTGCTCGTGATGACGCAGGCCACCAACCAGAAGGCAGGTGCCGATAATGCCGTTGCAGACAATCATGACAGCGGAAAAAAGGGTGTCTCGTGCCAGGCCGGCTGTTTCTGTTCCCCCTGTAATCATCACGGAGACGATGAGGGCCACTTCAATAGTTGTTACCGCGACAGCCAGCACCAGGGTGCCGAAGGGCTCACCGACACGAAGGGCGACGACCTCGGCATGATACACGCCGGCAAAAACGGTCGCGATCAATGCAAAAGCTTCCGCCCCAGTGAGCACACTGCTGGGCCTGTACACGAGATGCACCAAAAGAATGAGTAGCCCCAATGCAGGCCAGGTCCAGGACCACCAGGGAGAGCGCGCTGAATGTGCCAAGACCATAGTAAAGAGCGCTCCGTCCACTAGATCGAGCCACGGCGAACGTTGAGCGCCTAGGGTCAGCAATGGACTGCAATCGTACCTGAAGGTTAATTGGTTGTCGCTGGTTGTTGGCGATCGCGGTAGGGACACCAGTTGCCTGGTGCCCCCAGCACGTACCCGGACGAGCGCTCCTTACCGCATCCGGTTCTTCTCGCAGATTGGCGGCCACCCGTTTCGCTTGTTCGCACACTCGCCCGCTTGTGGGACACCCGTAGTCCCGCTCGGTGTCGGGTACGTGTCGAAGGGGAGGAGTGTTCTCCTTGAGCCGCAGCCTTCCTTGCTCACTCCGCCGACGATGCTCCGTCTTTGTTCGAATGATTCATCGGTGCTATGCCGCAGTGTGACTCCTCGCAGACGTGCACGCGGGCCGTGTGGCCTAAGCCTTCACCCGCCGACCCGCTGTCTGGTGGGCTGCAGGTTCCGAGGTTCCCGGTTCTCGTGCATGAAGTTTCTAGGCGTGCCTGGGGTCTTCGACTCCGCCGGACCGGACAGGAGCTAGCGCTATCGCTGCTTCCCCTCACGGTAGCAGCGCAAGACTCGAGGCCAAGTCGATTGCTACTCCTTACTTGTGAGGCTCTTTCATCCTCTACGTTCATGCCGGTTTATCCCGCGCACAAAAATCCTTATTTCACTCATAACCAAAATGGTTCCGAGCGTAAGTGCCTGATTTCGACAGTTTGATTCAGACGAGGTCTCGTAGTTTGAAAACGACACTGTGACGCTTGCCCGCTGAATCAAGCAGGAGGGTTATCTTCTGGCCGACGGGTTCCCGACGAATCTTTTCTCTCACGTCAGGCAGAATCAATTTAGCAGTGTCAATGCCGTCAATTGCTAAGATTATATCGTCTTGTCGGACACCCGCATCTGCGGCCGGACCGCCAGCGATGACGTCTACAGCAAAAAAGTGCTCGCCCCTCTGCCCCATCCACAAGCCAGCGCGGTCGTAACTATCGCGACGGCCGTACCGCGAGTTTTTCTCAAAGATGATTCGGCTTCGCGAATAGTCGAAGGTGACGTCGAACTGAGAAAGTACGTCGGGCCCGATCAAGCCTGCCATGGCGGATGAGGTAGTCAGACCGTGCTTCTGAGTTGACAAGCGAACCACAAGATCACGCACAACTACATTGCCGATCTTAAGTTCGGCCGCTCGAGCAAGAAGAGAGCGAACCGGTCCCCCGATTCCCCAGCCCGTGACACCTTCGAGACGGGCGCCATATTTTTCCCTGAGCCGGTTCTCATCGACGAACGGGGTGTAAAGCAACAAAGAAGAGCGCGCGCCGGTGTCGACGCCGAATTTGCCTCGAACTCCGTCTAGTTCGGCGTCGATGACCGGGATCTGGCGCGGACGTTCAAAAGGCACGATCACTCCCGCCCCTCGATAGTCGAACTTGTCAGGCAGACTGAAGGTCAAGACTCTCCGGACGTAGTCATGTTTGACAACGACGCGCTGGAACACCTCCAGCCCCACCACGCCGTCAACAGGTTTCGTACCGAACACGTTAACTGCGTCGCCTCCTGGAAGCACTTCAGTTTCGAGGTCACGGAACTGCAAGTTTCCGAGCTGAGCTTCCCTGAGGTGAGCCTTGCTCACGTGAACCGTCTTTTCTCCAACGCCGGACGCAACGCCCGCATCCTCCATCTTCAGACCGAGCTTCTGGACGGTCGTGTCGGTAAGCGAAAACCCATTTGCGCCAGTATCCAGGATGAAGTGGAACGGACCTCGTCCATTGAGGTGAACTTCTACAAACACGCGGTTGTCGATCAATTCGAAGGGTAGCGTAGTCGAGGTTTTACTGCCCGCTGCAATCGAGACTTTCGCAGTGACTGGTGATTGACCGCGAGATACGGTCGACGCGACCAGCATGACCAGGAAAAGTCTCCAGCACCGGATTCGTCGAACGAAAAACATCCCTCTGGGCAGGCGTGTCCTGTGACCTGAATTCTGACAGGCTGTGAACTTCACCCCTTCGGTGCCGCTTTCGTCTTCGGCAGCACTCAATCGCGTGGTCATATGACTCTCTCTCGCGGCTGATTACTACGATCACGCTGAGTTGTAAAGCAAAATCCCGTCGGCCGCTCTTTTGTCCTTCCATTGTGCTGTTGCTTTGTCGGAACCCTCCTGAGATATGTCATGCCTGAACTTGCGCGTGCGGCCTCCTCAACTGCTGAATCATAAGCGTCGACATAGGAGAGAGGGCTTCCGACACAATGCAGCCTGCAACTGGACGAACTTCGACCCTGTATTGCTCGCGGAGGCAACGGGCATTTGGACCGCCAGGGGCTAGGCAATCCCCTACCGAGGATTTCATATCGTCCGCGTGGTATGTCAACTTGGGCAGCGAGAACGCCGCGAATCTGAGCGGTTGACGGCCGGAGCCAACTAAGAGCGCGCAATCCTCCCAATATGGAAAATACTGTGATCCATTTGTGGCTGTGGATGTAGCGCATCATGTCAGGTTGGACGTTCTTGAATCAGAAATGTTTGAACGTGCTACTACGCTTTTTTTGGAGAGTCAATTGACGTCAAGTCTCGATTTCACCAATTGACCATAGGATTCGGTCATTGAGACAAACGGGCGGGCGGCCGTCACTGCGAGCATTGAAAGTCAGCCGCGAATGCTCAGCGTCTCTGTTTTCGTAGCGGGAATAACTTTCATCTCTATTGACAGAGCGTGCGTTGTGGCCCTAGCATTTTCGCCGGTTTCGAGCTGCAACAACACGATATGAAGGTGGTGGCTATGGCTTCCAAAATCAGATCTCCACGGCACGGAATGCGGATTTCTGAAGTGCTATCCAAAGCTGTCGAAAATCGGCTTCTGGCCTATGCCGTCGCGACAGCGGGAGCCGTAGTGTTGACAACACCTGCCAGCGCATCGATTGTATTCACCAAGACGCAAACGACGTTTACGCACGGATTTCTCAATATTGACCTGAACCATGACGGTAGTCCTGATTTCAAACTGCACAACTACTCGTTTGGTACAAGCTCTACCGTCAGAGTAATCACCGTCAAAGGTGGCAGTTCTGCGGCTGGCGTGATCGTAAGCGCCAAGAGTAGTCACTGGGCCTACCGCCTACCGCGAAATTATCCTATTGGTACAGGTGTTGTGCAGCCGTTTCGGTACCAGGATGTGTTCATTCCGAGCGGAACTCCTTTTCGGCTCCAGAATAAGTTCCTAGGCCTGCGATTCAAAATCAATGGACAGCTTCACTACGGATGGGCGCGAATCGCGACACGCGGGGATTTTACCAGTCATCTCACCCTTCAGCTTACGGGTTTCGCATACGAGACACAGCCGAACAAAACCATCTTGGCTGGTGATACCGGATCTGGCGTGACTGACGCGAGTTCGGCGAACGAAACTGAGCTCAATTCAAGCCAGCCGTCGTTGGGCGTACTCAGTTTGGGATCGTGCTGCCTTAACGCTTGGCGTCGTCGCAAACCCGTGGCTCCGCAAAGCGTAGAAACGACCGAATAGTTCCTACCTACTTCCAGCCTGAGAAACACGCAGACGTCGACCTCAAATTTTGCTCCGCGTTTAATGACCTAGGGATGCGCTGAGAACCGGAAACTGACCCGCTGACAACGGCAATTAGCAAAAGGCCGGCGAACTCGGTCACTTAATCCTTCCAGTCCGCATCGCTGGTAACGCTCAAAGATCTTGTAGCCGGCCTTGCTTGTCTTGCCTCAGTTGGAAATGGAGAACAGCGTTCGTCCGTTAAGATAGCGGAGGGAACATATGAGGAAGGAACGGAAGCATTTCACCCCAGAAGAAAAGGTAGCCATCCTGAGGCGGCATCTTTTGGACAAAATGCCAGTCTCGGAGTTGTGTGAAGAGCTGGGCCTGCGCCCGACCGTGCTCTACCGCTGGCAAAGGAACTGTTCGAGAACGGAGCCGCCACTTTTCAGTACTATGTTGAACCAAGTTGCGATTTGAGATATTCGTGTCCACAACTGAAAAGAAAGAGTGTTTGTGCGAAAAATCGTCTTTTTCATCTTGTTGTCGGCATATGGGATCACATCGTTGGCCCTTGCCCAAGATCTTGCGGGCGATTGGATCGGCCAGATGAACGGAGGTTTCAAGGTCCGCATCTACTTCGAAAGGATCGGCCCCGGCTTTAGCGGAAAGCTTATCAACCCCAGCGGCAACGAAACTGTTCTCGATCAAATCACGTCCGACGGGACACATTTGCACTTTGCAGTGAACAAGCTCAACTTTAGCTACGACGGGATATGGAATGACCAAGAGAAGGTCTGGAAGGGCAATCTGACGTTTCAGCAGATTTATCCGCTAGTTCTGAAGCGTGGCGAAAGCCACGTGACCGGGCAACCGGCGACAGAAGTGGGTTGGGGAAGGCAGCCGACGAAGATGGTCGGGACGAGAAAGGAAACCAGATGAGCAAGGGTGAGGGAGGTCGGAACAGTTCCCTTAGCGAAAA
>DATFTE010000139.1:0-2025 GCA_035262225.1 Terriglobales bacterium | reverse complement strand
CCGGAAATACGCCGGGGGGTGGCGGACCTCGACGGTTCCGGGGAAACCGTCTCCGGAATCGTGGTGGTACGGCAAGGCGCCAACGCAGCCGGTGTCATCAATGCCGTCAAACGCAAGCTGGAGCAACTCGCTCCTGGGCTGCCGCCAGGAGTACGAGTGGTCCCGGTTTACGACCGCTCCGAGCTGATCTCCCGTGTTACCCATAACCTGCTTTCGACCCTGGTCGAGATCATTTTCACCGTCGTAGTGGTCATACTGCTCTTCTTGTGGCATCCGCCAAGCGCGGTGATTCCCATCGTGACAATTCCGCTGACGGTGCTGACGGTGGCCGTACCCTTTAAGCTTATGGGGCTTTCGTTTAATGTGATGTCGCTTGGAGGAATTGCCATCGCGATAGGCGCATTGGTGGATGCGGCAATAGTGGTGGTCGAGCAGACTCACAAGAAACTGGAAGAGTGGCAGATCGGAGGACGCCAGGCCGATGCGGACGCCGTCATCCTGACCGCAATAAAGGAAGTCGGCCGGCCCGCGTTTTTCGCCCTTCTGATCATGGCAGTCGCTTTTCTGCCCGTACTAGCCCTCGAAGGGCAGGAAGGACGACTGTTCCATCCGCTGGCGTACTCTAAAAGCCTGACAATGCTCGTCGCAGCGGTCTTGGCGATCACCCTTGACCCGGCGCTAGGGTTGAGCCTGGCCTCTCTGGGGCGCCGCAACTGGGGACGTCAGCGGTGGTGCAGTCTGATCACATCTGCGCTTCGCGGCGAAATCAGCCGCGAAGATAAAAACCCGCTGACCCGTCTGCTGATGCGCATCTACCGGCCGGCGCTACTGTACGCGCTACGCCGCAAAGGCTTCATAGCTGCCGCAGCCCTGATCGCGCTGGCCGTAAGTATTCCGGTTTACCGCCGCCTGGGGTCCGAGTTCGTCCCGCCGCTCGACGAAGGTGTACTGCTGTACATGCCTTCCACTGTTCCCGGCATTTCGATCACCGAGGCGAAGCGGCTGCTGCAGCTCACCGATGCCCGGTTAAAGAGTCAACCGGAAGTGGCCCACGTGCTGGGCAAGGCCGGGCGAGCGGAAACATCAACGGATTCGGCTGCGCTCTCGATGCTCGAAACCGTTGTGGTTCTGAAGCCACCCGAGCAGTGGCCGCGCAGGATGTCGCAGGAGGAACTGATCCGCAAGCTTGACGCTGCCATGCAGTTTCCCGGACTGGCCAACAGCTGGACCATGCCCGTCCGCGGGCGAATCGACATGCTGGCTACTGGTATGCGAAGTCCTTTAGGTCTCAAGATCACAGGGCCAAACCTGCAGACCATACAGAAGCTCGCTACTAATGTCGAGGAACTGCTGCGGGATGTTCGCGGAACCCGCAGCGTGCTGGCCGAACGAATCAATGACGGCCGATACATCGATATTCAATGGGATCGCGGTGAACTGGCGCGCGCAGGGTTATCGATGGAGGAGGCCCAGTCAGCCGTGCAGAACGCGATCGGCGGCGACAACGTTACAACCCTGATTCAGGGGCGGGCTCGCTACCCCGTGAATGTCCGCCTCCCTCGAGACTCGCGCGACAGTCTGGATGCTCTTCGGGGAGTCCTCGTCGGCGGCTCTGGAGGCGGCGAACTGGTGTCGCTAGGTCAACTGGCCAGCGTGGGGATTGTAGCGGGACCAACGATGATTCGCGATGAGAATGCCATGCTGACCGCATACGTGTATTTGGATCTCGATGGACGCAATCCCGCAGATTACGTCGCCGAGGCGACCAACCTGCTGGCGCACAAACTGAACCTGCCTCCAGGCTACGCGCTTTTCTGGAGCGGCCAGTATGAAGCGTACCGGCGCATCAGCACGAGCCTCCTGAAGCTTGTACCGCTGACGCTGGGACTCATCGCTCTATTACTCTACTGCAACACGCGGTCGGCCGCTAAGGCCGGACTGGTGCTTTTGGCCGTACCTTTCTCCGCAATCGGTGCGATCTGGAGCGTGTACCTGCTAGGTTATCCGATGAGCCCGGCGGTTTGG
>DATFTE010000138.1:0-2558 GCA_035262225.1 Terriglobales bacterium | reverse complement strand
CTGGGTAGGGCGGAGAACCAGGAAACAAGCTGCCACTCCCCGGAACGCAGGTGGTACTTCCCGCTTGCTACATAAGTGGCGTCGACGCCAATCTTGGTCGGCAATAAGTGTTTCCACTGATTCCAGGTGGGGTCCCAGGCAATCGGCAGGATGACCGGGTCAAGAACGATCTCCACCTTGCGCCGGGAGTCGCGGTATACAGCATGATCGTGTAGAAAGTCGATGCGGCGCAGGGGAGCGCGAAAGCGTCGCCGGCGGCGGTCGGGGAGAAAAGAGACGATGTGGTGGGCGAAAAAGGTCTGGCGATCGCGGGCAAGTTCGCCGGCGGCGAGGATTGCGCCAAACCCGCCGTATGGGAACAGTACAGGCGCTTCGGGGTCACGAAGCAACGCATCGTAGCAGGATCGGAGCTGGGGTTGCATCAAGATGTTGAAGGCCCGCTCGACGTCTCGAATTTGGGGGAATTGCCCATGGCCGACCTCCAGTTCGAGGCGGCGCACCTTGTAGGCCAGGCGTAGATCGCCGGGAGAGGCGGATGGTGTAACCCGAAGCACGTCGTAGAGAGTCGGCGACTCTGCCCACTGGCATCGGCGGCTAGCGCGGTAGAAGTAGTCGCGGACGGCGGAGGCCGGAAGGTGTATTCCTCGAATGCCGAGAGCGCCGCCAACGACTTCCGCTCGCAGAAAACATTCCTGACGTTTGTCTCGCCCAGGCTGAGTTACATAGCCGATGGGAGCCAGGTAGATCTGCTTTGGACGAAGCCGATTGGACCGGGTAACAAGGATTTGCGTGGCCGCCGAGGCGGTGATGCACGGCGAAAACTCGACCTCGTCTCGAGAGGCAAGGAGCCTGCCCAGGTATGGAGAAACCAGGACTGTCCCACCCTCCGCCAGGAGGCACGCGGTGGCCGCGGCCTCGTGGCGGATAGCGGTGATGCGCCCATAGCGCAGGGTTGGAGTTGGCGCCTCGACAGGGATCACGATCCCTCATCCTCAGCAAATTCCGCGGCACAGGATCGTTCGAGAATCGCCAGATTCTCGTCGGCTATACCTGCCTCAAGTTCGCCCACGGGGGTATCGTCCTCGTATTCTTCAGGATCGGGAATAGACCCGAACGGCTGTGATTCATTCACGCCGTCTTCATTAGGATCACGGAACAATTGCTTCACCTCCTTTCCAGGGCCACAGTGTAGGCGAAAAAAGGAAATCTGACAAAGTTGGCTTTCGGGGTTGTGTGGGCAGCTCTGCGGACTGCAAGTTGTTCTCTTGTACTTCTGTTGGTTGCGCGACTGACGGCCTCAGCACCAGGCGGCGCCTTGCGGCTCTCGCCCCGGGTAGAGATCGGTATTTCGGCGGCCCATATTCCAGTTGCATCACGACGACTGATCTATCCTGCCGGTCGGCCACGATCTCATTTGCTCGGCCCGAACAACCGGGACTGATTGCCGAGTGCACTGAGTCCATCGCTTTGGGCAACGGAGCCTTCACCGCATTTCTTCACGATCTTCCGCTCCTCGTCGGAGGCGTGGCTTACAACAACAAACCAGATAACAACCTGAAAAGGAGACGCAACCATGCGCGAGAGAATCGCATTCCAGACCAATGTGCCGGTCACCGTCGCATTGGCTTATGCCGACGGCCTCCAGGTAGAAGGCCGATTCGGAGATCAAATCCTGTACACCCTGGCCGACGAGCGCGTCATGTACGTTCCGCCGGTGGTCCGAAGCAAGCTAGTCGAGCTCGGTATCCAACCCCGCGAACCGTTCACCATCTGCAAAGCGGAACGAAAGGAGGGCAACCGCCGGTTCATCGAATGGCAGGTGAACAAAGAGAGCAACTCCGACGACCTGCCGCCTTCGGAAGCACCATCGGTGAAGGGCAAAACCAACGGGCACCTCACTCCGAAGCCATCGAATGGACATCCCGCCATGTCGCAGTTAGAGCAGGCGCTCGAGTCGAGCATCGATGCGGCGATCGCCGCGGAGCAGTACGCGGCCACAAAAGGTTTCTCGGTGCGCTTCGGAAGTGAAGACCTGCGCGCCATGGCGCTGAGCCTGTTCATCCAGCACGCTCGCGAGGGAGGGCTGCGATGACCGCCGCCGTGGTCGACAGGACGCTGGGGGAGCGGCTCTCCCCCAGCCAAGTCAACACCTTCCTGTCATGCCCCGCGAAGTGGTATTTCCGCTATGCACTCGGACTGGCGGAGCGCCGACGGGAACGCTGGCGCTGGGTACGGCGTTTCATTCCGTGCTGGCGGCCAACTTCCGGCAAAGATCGAAACCAAACAGGACCTTCCCGCCCAGGAACTCGAAGAGTCGTTTGGCGAAGCGTTCGCGATGGCGGCCGAGGATGCTGAATTTCGCGAAGATGAGGAACCGGCGGTGTTGATTGAAACCGGACGTGCGCTGGTTCGAAGGATTGCGCCATCGACGGCATCCGAATCGGAAACCGCTGCCGGAGAGGAACCGAAAGCCCAGAGTCCACGGCCCGGACACGGCCGCAACAGCGCCGATGAGTTCAAGGGAGCCAACCGTGTGTGGTTGCCCATAGTTCTGATCG